>NZ_JAALED010000183.1:0-1201 GCF_014145155.1 Dietzia sp. B19
GCCCTCGCCCGACCCGCCACCGGCGGTGACGGTCGGCCACAGCGTCCGTCGCTTCCACGCCGTGCCCGGCACCGCGGCGTAGCGACCGGGACCGGTGACGTAGCCGTGCAGCATCTCCACGACCTGGTCCATGTTGACCTCGTGGCCGTGGACATAGAGCTGGGCGATCGCGTGGAGCAGGGTGTCGGCCTCGGACTCCTTGCGCTTGAGCGTGTGGAGCAGGTTGGGCTCCATCAGGCCGGCGTCGAAGCAGGTCGCCGCCACGGACATCGCGGCGACCGGGTTGGGCGCGAACTCCAGGAACGTCACGTACCCGGCCTCGACGGCCTTGCGCACGGCGTGGGTGAACCACACCGAGTGCCGCATGCCCTTGACCCAGTACTCCTCGGCGTGGATCGGCTCGTGGCCGGCGCGGTAGAAGGTCTCCTTGTCCACGGAGGAGAACAGGCCGGATCGGAGTTCGCGAGGCTCCAGGCCCGCGATCTCGGCGGCGAGCTCACCCAGCAGCATGTCGACGTCGGAGGTGTGCCCGGCCCCGCGGACCTGGAGCTGGCGGGCGAACTTGCCCTGCTCCTCGACCCAGGCCACGAACTCGGCCACGGGCTTGGCGCGGCCGCCGACCGTGGTGTGGGTGGGCGCGGCGTAGACCGCGGGCTCGATCGAGGCGAACTGCGGGTTGTCGGCGATGATCTGCGCGATCTCCTCGGCCGAGTACTCGACCAGCGCCATGGCGCCGGCGTCCTCGTCGGAGACCTGCTGCTCGGCGTCGCCCATGAGGCGCGAGCGGACGCAGATCACCCGCACCGCGTCCTCGAGACTCAGCCCGCCCGCCGCATAGGCGGCGGCGACCTCGCCCATCGAGTGGCCGATCACGGCCTCGGGCTTGGCGCCGAGCGCCTTGAGCGTGTCGACCAGCGCGACCTGGACGGCGAAGATGCCGACCTGCGCGTTCTCCACCTCGTAGGTGACCGAGTCGTCGAGGAACATCTCGACCATCCGGTAGCCGGCCTCGAAGTCGATGAGCTCGTCCACCGCGTCCAGGCACAAGGCGAACAGCGGGTTGGACAGGTACAGCTCCTTGGCCATCTTGCGGTGCTGGGCACCGAAGCCCGAGAACACCCAGACGTCACCGGTGCCGGCGGGGGCGTCCGCGCTGAAGACGCCGGGGCCGGGGTCGCCGGCCGCCAGGGCGCGCAGCCCC
>NZ_JAALED010000184.1:0-2087 GCF_014145155.1 Dietzia sp. B19
CCTGCGGGCCGGTCACCGGGCGGCACCCCGGCGTGCGATGCGCGCGGCGGCGATCAGTCCGGGCACCGCCACCAGCACCGCACCGAGGAGGTACCACCAGGGGGTGAGGCCGATCGTGGTGCGGATGACGTGCAACCCGGTGACGACGACGAGGACCACCACGCCGGAGCCCGCGACCCCCCAGAGGTACGTCCGGGCCGAACCACGGGGACTGGCGCCGATCGATCGCCGCTGCCAGAAGATCACGGCGAACAGCAGCACCACGTACGGCACCATCGCCCAGTTGGAGAACATGATCGCGATGGTCCCGGCACCCATCACCACCGCGATGACGGCGGCGAACCAGGCGAAGACCCGGGCGTCGCGCGTGGAGCTGACCGGCGGGCGACCCTCGACCTCCGCCAGGAGCCGGGCGGCCTCGGCGCGATCGAGCTCGCCGGTGGCGGGGTTCTCCGTGGTCATGGCGACACCTTCCTCGTGACGGTCCCGGGAGTGTCCAACCGGGCAATGACTAGACCATAGGCAACTACTTTCCACTTTGGCAAGTAGTTTTCACCGCCCGGCCGCCGGGGGCGGTGCCGATCACCCCGGGTCCACTACACTCGCGCAGGTCATGGAATTGAAGGCAGTCAAGAAGGACCTCATCGCCAAGATCGCAGCCCCCCGCGATTCGTCGCGCGCCGATCCGGTCGACCCCTACCTGCCCAGCGCCGGGAACCACGGCTACCGGGTGACCCGGTACGAACTGGACCTCACCTACAAGATGAGCTCCAACAACCTGCGTGGCCAGGCCGTCATCACCGCCACGGCCACCGAACCGCTCGACTCGGTGCAGCTCGACCTGTCCCCCCACCTCGACGTGTCCAAGGTGTCTCTCGACCGCGGTCGGGTCGCCAGGTACAGCCGGCCGCGGGGCAAGCTCACCGTTACCCCGGCCGAGCCGATCCCCGTCGGTGCCGCGTTCACGCTCACCATCCGGTACGCGGGCAACCCGCGCCCGATCCGCGGCGCATGGGGTGAGGTCGGGTGGGAGGAACTGACCGACGGGGTCCTGGTGGCCAACCAGCCCAACGGCGCCGCCAGCTGGTTCCCGTGCGACGACCACCCGTCGTCCAAGGCCCCGTTCCGGATCCGGCTCACCACCGACTCCCCGTACCGCGCGGTCGTGACCGGTTCGCTGGTGGGCAAGAAGCGCAGCGGCAGCACCACCACCTGGGAGTTCGACCTCCCGCAGCCCACCTCCACCTACCTCGTGACGATCAACCTGGGGCAGTACGAGCACCTGGAGGTGACGGGTGGGGCGGTGCCGTTCCACGCCTACCTGCCCGCGGACCTCAAGCGGGACTTCCGGGTGGCGTTCGCCCGCCAGCTCGAGATGATCGAGGTCTTCACCGACCTGTTCGGCCCGTACCCGTTCGGTGAGTACAAGGTGGTGGTGACCGACGACGAGCTGGAGATCCCCCTCGAGGCGATGGGCATGTCCACGTTCGGCCGCAACACCGCCGAGGCGGGCACGGACGACGAGCGGCTGATCGCCCACGAACTCGCGCACCAGTGGTTCGGCAACGCCGTCACCGCCGCCGAATGGAAGCACATCTGGCTCCACGAGGGCTTCGCCTGCTACGCCGAGTGGCTGTGGACCGAGTTCTCCGGCGGCGCCGACGCGGGCAGCCACGCGCTGCGCTACTACTCCAAGCTGCAGAACTCACCCCAGGACCTGCTCCTGGCCGACCCCGGCCCCAAGGACATGTTCGACGACCGCGTCTACAAGCGCGGCGCGCTCACCCTGCACGCCCTGCGCCTGACGATCGGCGACGAGCAGTTCTTCCAGCTGCTGCGTGACTGGGTGACCAAGTACTCGGGCAGCACCGCGACCACCGACGACTTCCTGCACATGGCCGCCGACCACTCCCCCGTCGACCTGCGTCCCCTGTGGTCCGCGTGGCTGTTCTCGGAACCGCTGCCACCCACCCTCGGCATGCCCGATGACCACGCCGGCCGCCGCTGAACCGACGCCCACGGCCGGCCGCCGCGCCGCGGGTGGGATGCGGGCCCTGACTCTGGCGACGGTGTTCGCCGCCGCCTCC
>NZ_JAALED010000185.1:0-5385 GCF_014145155.1 Dietzia sp. B19
AGGTGGTTGGTGGGCTCGTCCAGCAGGAGCACCTCCGGCTGCTGCGCCAACGCCCGGGCGATCGACACCCGCTGCCGTTCGCCCCCCGACAGGGCCAGGACGTCGCGGTCCGCCAACCCGGCCAACCCCACACGGTCGAGCACGGTGTCCACCACGTCGGCGTCGTCGGTCCCGAACGGCTCGAACAGCCCGCGTGTCACCGTCCGGCCCAGTCGCACCGACTCCCGGACCGTGATGCCACCCAACGAGACCGGCTCCTGGGTGCTCACGCCCACCGTCCGCGCCAGGGCCCGCCGGCGGAGCGAGGTGATGTCGTCGCCGTCGAGGCGCACCAGTCCGGCGGTCGTGGGCAGGGCCCGGTAGCAGGTGCGCAGCAGGGTGGTCTTGCCACTGCCGTTGGGGCCCACCAGCGCGGTGACCCGGCCGGGTGCGATGGTCAGGTCCACCCCCTCGAGGATCCGGCGACCCCCGAGGTCGGTGGAGACGTCGGCCGCGGTCAGTGTGGTCACGTCGCCGACCTTCCGTAGCGCCGCCACAGCATGATCAGGAACACCGGACCCCCCACGATCCCCGTGACGACGCCCACCGGGAGCTCGGCACCGTCGCTGACGGACCGGGCCGCGATGTCGGCCAGCACCAGGGCCACCGCCCCGAGCACCGCGGCCGTCGGCAGTAACCGGGCCGACGTGCGCCCGGTGACGTACCCGGCGAGATGCGGGATGAGCAGTCCGATGAACCCGATGGTCCCGGAGACCGCCACCGCCCCCGCGGTGAGCATCGAGACCAGCAACAACTTGAGCAGCCGGAACCGCGGGACGTTCATGCCCATGGCCGTGGCGCCGTCGTCGCCGGTCAGGAGGAGGTCCAGGTGGCGGCTGGACAGCATCACCAGGACGCCCGCGACGGCGAGGATCGAGACCGGGGCCAGGAGCATGGTCCACCCGGCGTCACCGAACCCGCCGGCCAGCCAGCGCATGACGGTGCCCAGTTGGTGGTCGTCGCCCAACACCAACAGCGTGAACGTGTTGAGCGCGCCGAACATCATCGTCAGGGCCGCCCCCACCAGCACGATCGCCGTGGTGTCGTGCGCGCGACGGGCCACCAGGACCACCCCGGCCAGTGGCAGCAGGGCGCCGAGGAAAGCGGCCATCGGGAGCGTGAAGACACCCCACATCCCGGCACCCACGCCCAGGACGGTCAGGACGACGACGCCGAAACCGGCCCCGGACGACACCCCCAGCAGGTACGGGTCGGCCAGTGGGTTGCGCGTGACAGCCTGGGCGACGCCTCCCGCCACCGCGAGGGACGCGCCCACCGCCGCCGCCATGAGCGACCTCGGCAGCCGGGACTCGATCACGATCGCCTCGCGGGCCTCGGACCACCACGGGGTGAAGGACCCCGGGGCCACGCGGTGGGCGACGATCGCCCAGACGTCACCGAGGGGGATGGACACCGATCCCAGAGAGACCCCCACCGCCACGGCCAGGGCGAGAAGCCCCAGCAGCGGAGCGAGGACCAGTCCGAGTGGCCGCCTGTCGCGGCGCGGGCCGGTCTCGCGGCCCGGGCTGGTGGTGCGGAACGGGCTCGTGGCGCGGAACGGTGACGGGAGGCGGGACGACGCCGAGGGGCGGCTCGGAGCCGGTGTCGCCGCATCGCCCGCGCCACCGCCACGGTCGTGGACGACCGTCGCCATATCAGCCACCGAAGGCGTCGGGGTGGAGCTCGCGGGCGATCGTCTCCACCGAGGTCGCCATCCGCGAACTCTCGAAGAAGTCGGCCAGGGGGACCACCACGATGCGGTCGTCGCGGATCGCCGGCGTGGTGGCCATGATGGGCTGGTTGCGCAGGTACTCGATCTTGTCCTCGGCGCTGGTGGCCCCGTAGGCGAGCACGACGATCGCCTCCGGTCGGCGTTCGCCGAGGATCTCCCACGTGGTCTTGAGGTAGGGCCGGTCGCCCTCGATGAAGATGTTGTCGGCTCCCGCGTACTCGCCGATCAGCTGGCCGATGCCGACGCCGCCGATCGTCATGGGCTCCGCCTCACCGCTGTCGTAGAAGAACGTCGGGGTCCCCGTCACCCCGGCCTCGTCCAGGGTGGCGCGGACCGACTCGATCCGGTCGACGATGCGGTCGGTGAGCTGCTGCGCACCCTCCTCGACGCCGAGGACCCGGCCCAGCTGGGAGAAGTCGGTCTCGAGCATGGAGACGTCCGGGAAACCGTCGCCGCAGTACTCGGAGAACAGGAAGGTGTCGATGCCCGCCGCGTCGAGCGCGTCCCGGCTCCGGCCCTCCTTCTCGTCGAACGCGCTGCGCATGCCGGCCACCACGAGGTCGGGTTCCAGATCGACGATCTGCTCCCAGCTGGGATACTCCTCGGCCAACCCGGGAATCGCCTCGAGTTCCTCGGCGACCTCCGGCAGGACGTCCTCGCGATCGGCATAGCCCCGGCCGACGATCCGATCCCCCGCACCCATCTGGATGAGGGTCTCCGTGACGTGGGCGTTCATCGTGATGATGCGCTCGGGCGGGGCGTCGAACGTGGACTCACGCTCGCAGTTGGTGATGGTCACCGGCTCGGCGAACGCCTCTTTCGAGGTGGCGCTCTCCTGAGCCTCGCCGCGGGAGCAGCCCGCGACGACGACGCCCGTGACGAGCAGCGCGGCGAGCGCCGTGGTGGACCTGGACTGGCGACGGAACATGATCAGACCTCGGATCGTGTCGTGTGCCCACGAACACACGAGACCCGCAGGCGGGCGACCGTCGACACCGGCCGCCGACCGTGCAGGACTCCGGATCGCAGACCGCGGCGATGGACAGAGTCGCGTACCTCCGGGCAGGTAATCGGGCTCGTCGTCACCGAGGTGACGGCACACCGTTGCGGGTCAGCGCCGGATTCTCACCGGTCTTCCCCTGCGTATCCGGAGATCAGCAAGTCGTGGTGACAGTATGCACATCCGCCTCGACGGCCGCGGGGGCACCTCCCCGGAACTGTGCGCACCGGGGAGGGGCCTACTCGTCGTACCCCAGGGAGAACGCCGCCTCGAGGTCGTGCTTGGACAGCGCGCGGAACGCGATGTGCGTCTCGGTGTCGACCACGCCCGGGACCTTGTTCAGGCGGTCGGAGACGATGTCGGCCACCTCCTCGTTGCGGCGGGCCCGCACGAGCACGATGAGGTCGATGGTGCCCGTCACCGAGTACACCTCGGAGACCCCGTCGATCTCGGCGATCGCCTCGGCGACCTCGGGGATGCGCGCCGTCTCGGCGTGGACGAAGACGATGGCGGTGATCATGGTCTGAAGGGTAGTCCAGTCGCGCGGCCCCGGTTCAGCGCATGTTCTCCGGCGTCCAGTACGCGCGCATCGAACGGATCTTGCCCTGCTCGTCGTGGGTCATGAGGTCCCACACGTTGATGGTGGCCTTGGAGTCGGCGTCGAAGTGGGTGGTGATCTCGAAGTTGAACAGCAGGTCGTCGCCACACACGCGCGCCTCGAGCACCTCGCCCTCGATCTTCAGCGCCACCACGGACGAGTAGAACTCGCGGATGGCCGCCTTGCCCTCGTGGACGGTGCCGTTGCCGACGGGGTCCTCGACCGTGGCGTTCTCGGCGTAGAGGTCCAGGACCGCCTCGAGGTCGCCGGCGACCAGCGCGGCGATGTAGGAGTCGGCGGTGGCACGGATCTGCTCGGGGGAGGCACTCACGGCGGTGGCCCTTTCGGTATGACGACGAGACACCTCGAGCCTAGAACGTGTTCTCGATCAGAGCGTTCGTACGCCGCAATCGATAAAGAATATGTGACTTGCGCCACATTGGTAGCGGGCCTACGCTCCGTTCACCAGACATCAGGACGTCCATCCGGCCCGGGAACGGGGTACGCCATGTCCACACGGAACGTCTCGGCCAGGAGCTCGGACGAGGAGTCCTTCCACACCGGCAGGGTGGTGATCATCTCCCTGGTCGCCGCGCTCGGCGGGTTCCTCTTCGGCTTCGACACCGCCGTCATCAACGGCGCGGTGGACGCCGTCCAGGAGACCTTCGGCATGAACGCCGGTCTCACCGGGTTCGTCGTCTCCTCGGCCCTGCTCGGCTGTATCGCCGGCGCGTATCTCGCGGGCCGCCTCGCCGACCGCTGGGGGCGCACCCGCGTCATGGTCCTTGCCTCGGCGCTGTTCACCGTCAGTGCGATCGGCTCCGGGCTCGCGTTCGGCCCGTGGGACCTCATCCTGTGGCGGGTGGTCGGTGGCCTGGGCGTCGGCGCGGCCTCGGTCATCGCGCCGGCGTACATCGCCGAGGTGGCCCCGCCCTCGATACGCGGCCGCCTCGGGTCACTCCAGCAGCTCGCGATCGTCTCCGGCATCTTCGTGGCCCTGCTCTCCGACGCCTGGCTGGCAGCCGTGGCCGGTGGCGCGATCGAGGAGCTGTGGCTGGGGATCCAGGCCTGGCGCTGGATGTTCCTCACCGAGCTGGTCCCCGCGATCACCTACGGCGTACTGGCGCTCATGATCCCGGAATCCCCCCGCTACCTGCTGGCCAAGCGGCTGGTCGGCGAGGCGAGGGACGTCCTGCGCACCATCCAGTCCAGCGGCGTCGACAACCGGATCAAGGAGATCCGTGCGACGGTCCGCGAGGACAGGAAGCGGTCGTGGCAGGACATGCTCACCCCGAGCGGCAGGAACCTCCTGCCGATCGTGTGGATCGGCATCGTGCTGTCCGTCTTCCAGCAGGCCGTGGGCATCAACGTGATCTTCTACTACTCCACGTCCCTCTGGCAGTCGGTCGGCTTCACCGAGGCGGACGCGCTCACCCAGACCGTCATCACCTCGGTCACGAACATCGTCGTGACGATCGTGGCCATCGCGCTGATCGACAAGATCGGGCGTCGCAGGCTGCTCATGACCGGTTCGGTCGGCATGACCGTCTCGCTCGCGGTGATGGCCCTGATGTTCAGCACCGCCACGATTGGTCCGGGGCCCGACGGCGAACTCGCTCCCCAACTCGGCGACACCCAGGGGCTCGTCGCGTTGATCGCCGCCAACGGTTTCGTCGTGTTCTTCGGGATGTCCTGGGGCCCGGCGGTGTGGGTGCTGCTCGGCGAGATGTTCAACAACCGCATCCGCACGGCGGCGCTCGGTCTGGCGGCGGCCGCCCAGTGGTTGGCGAACTTCGCGGTCTCCACCGCGTTCCCGCCGATGGCCGAGTTCAGCCTGACGTTCACCTACGGCTTCTACGCGGTGTCGGCGCTGCTGTCCTTGCTGTTCGTGGCCAAGTTCATCCCCGAGACCACCGGCCGCTCGCTGGAGGACATGGAGTAGCCCGGCCCCCGCGCCCTCTTTACCGATCCCCCGCCCCGCCCCGGCCCGTCGCCAAGAGCGTTCCGCACACATCG
>NZ_JAALED010000186.1:0-5500 GCF_014145155.1 Dietzia sp. B19
TCGGGCGGGTCGGGCGGGTCGGGCGGAGCGTTCGAGGGCCAGGACTCGCTGATGGCGGTGGTAATCAGCGAGCTCGCGGGGGCCTGCATGGGCCTGGTGTCGGCGCTCGGGGTGAGCATCGGGCTGGGCGCCACGACCATCATGTCGCGCGGGACGTTGGCCCAGAAGGAACGCTGGCTGCCGGGCATCGTGACCATGGCGAAGGTCGCGTCGTGGGCGATCACGGAGCCGGACTCGGGGTCCGACGCGTTCGGCGGGATGCGGACCCACGTGCGGAGGGACGGCGACGACTACATCCTCAACGGCCGCAAGACGTTCATCACCAACGGCCCGCACGCCGACGTGATGATCGTCTACGCCAAGCTCGAGGAGGGCGCGGCGGCGGGTGCCGACGACCGCGACGCCGCGGCAGCCAAGCGTGACCGCAAGGTCCTGACATTCGTCCTGGACGCGGGGATGGACGGCCTCACGCAGAGCGCGCCGTTCAAGAAGATGGGCCTGCACAGCTCCCCCACCGGCGAGCTGTTCTTCGACGACGTCCGGCTCGGCCGTGACCGCCTGCTGGGGGAGACCGAGGACCACCGCGGTGGCGACGGGCGGGAGTCCGCGAAGTCCAGCTTCACCGCCGAGCGCACCGGAGTGGCGATCATGGCGCTGGGAATCATTCAGGAATGTCACCGGCTCTGCGTGGACTACTCGCGCGAGCGCACCCTCTGGGGCCAGGAGATCGGACGGTTCCAGCTGATCCAGCTCAAGCTGGCCCGGATGGAGGTGGCCCGGATCAACGTGCAGAACATGGTGTTCCACTCCATCGAACGGGCCCGCGCCGGAAAGCCCCTGACCCTGGCCGAGGCGTCGGCGATGAAGCTCTACTCCTCCGAGGCGGCCACCGAGGTCGCGATGGAGGCGGTGCAGCTCTTCGGCGGCAACGGCTACATGGCGGAGTACCGGGTCGAACAACTCGCCAGGGATGCCAAGTCGCTCATGATCTACGCCGGTAGCAACGAGATCCAGGTGACACACATCGCCAAGGGGTTGCTGGGTCGCTGACGCACGGGAGGTCGACGCCCGCTGACCCGCTCGGGGCCTCCGGACGCCGTCCGGCCCCGGTGGCGGATACGACACCTTTACGTACGTTGGAGATATGAGCACCACGAGCGATATCACACGACGCGCCGAGGAGATGACGAACGACAGCGGCGGGTTCCCGCCCCAGGAGCAGCGGCCCCCCGGGCTCAGCTCCGAGATGACCCCGGTGCCCGATCACGGGGAACAGACCTACCGCGGATCAGGCAAGCTCCAGGGGATGAAGGCCCTGATCACGGGCGGGGACTCGGGGATCGGGCGGGCCGCGGCCATCGCCTACGCCCGAGAGGGAGCCGACGTGGCGATCTCCTACATGCCGGAGGAGGAGTCCGACGCCCAGGACACCCGGGGCTGGATCGAGGACGCGGGCCGGCGGGCGGTACTCCTCCCCTGTGACCTGCGCGAGGAGTCCCAGTGCCGTCAGATGGTCCGGGACGCCGCGGAGCAGCTCGGCGGACTGGACATCCTGGTGAACAACGCCGGTTACCAACACGCTCGCGGCGAGGGTCTGGAGACCATCGACAGCGAGAACATGGACCGGGTGTTCAAGACCAACCTGTACGCCACGATCTGGGCGAGCCAGGAGGCGCTGGACCACCTCGGCCCCGGGTCCTCGATCATCACGACCACGTCGATCCAGGCCTACCAACCGGCCCCGCCGCTGCTCGACTATGCGGCCACCAAGTCGGCCCTGAACAACCTCACCGTCAACCTCGCCTCCGAACTCGGGCCCCGGGGCATCCGGGTGAACGCGGTCGCGCCCGGCCCCATCTGGACGCCGCTGCAGCCGGCCACGCAGCCCGGCGAGAAGCTGGAGGAGTTCGGTTCGGACACCCCGCTCGGTCGCGCGGGTCAGCCCGCGGAATGTGCGGGAGCGTTCGTCTTCCTCGCCTCGCCCGCCGACGCCGGTTACGTCTCGGGCACCGTGCTCGGGGTGACCGGCGGCAAGCCGGTCTTCTAGAGATGGCCGGCTCGACCCGCAGCACCCCCCTCGAGGACTACGCACTGCTGTCCGACCTGCGTACCGGAGCACTGGTGTCGCGGGGCGGGAGCATCGACTGGCTCTGCCTGCCCAGGTTCGACTCCCCCGCCGTGTTCTCGGCCCTGCTCGGCGGGCCCGAGGACGGCCGGTGGTGCCTTTCCGTGGTCGACGGCGAGGTGACCGATCGCCGGTACATCCCGGAGACCTTCGTGCTGGAGACGACCTGGCGGTCGCCGACCGGCACCGCCCGGGTGACCGACTGCCTCCTGCGCAGCGACTCCCAGGGGGACCTGATCCGCCGGGTCGAATGCCTCGACGGCGAGGTGACCGTCCAGCACGACCTCCGCCTCAGGTTCGACTACGCCCGGGCCACACCGTGGACCCGGGAGATCGCCAGGAACGGTCAGGACCGCGCGCTGCTGGCCCTGGCCGGGCCCGACGGCATCCTGGTCACCGGGCCGATGCTGCACTGGCCGGACGAGGACGACGGCTCCTCGCCCAGCGATGACACCCATGCCCGCGCCGCCGTGCGCGACGACGAATCCTCCCAGGAGGGTGGGCGCGCCCGGCGACTCGAGGGGCGGTTCGACGTCGGCGAGGGAGAGCGGCTGGACTGGGACCTGACCTGGTTCCCGTCCCACGAGGAGGTCCCCGACCCGCCCGACGCCGACGCGACGATCGCGGCGACCATCCGGGCCTGGACCGACTGGTCGTCACAGCTGGAGGTCGAGTGCGATCCCCAGCCCGAGGTGACCCGGTCGCTCCTCGTACTGCGGGCTCTGACCAATATGGACACGGGCGCCATCGTGGCCGCGCCGACCACCTCGCTACCCGAGTACTTCGGCGGCGAGAGGAACTGGGACTACCGCTACACCTGGCTCCGCGACGCCGCCTTCACCATCGAGGTCGTGGTGGCGCACGGTCTCACCGAGGGTGCCGCGCTCTGGCGCGACTGGCTCCTTCGTGCGGTCGCCGGTGACGTGGACGACGTCAAGATCATGTACGGCCTGGGCGGGGAACGCCAGCTGATCGAGATGGAACTGGACCACCTCGACGGTTACGAGGACTCCCGGCCGGTGCGGATCGGCAACGGGGCGGCAGACCAGTACCAGGCCGACGTCGTGGGAGAGGTCATGATAGCCCTGCACGACCTGCGCGAGGCCGGTGTCCACGAGGACGAGTACACCTGGGGCCTGCAGAAGGGTCTCCTGCGCTACGCGGAGAAGCACTTCGACCGCGAGGACCACGGGATCTGGGAGATGCGCGGGTCCACCCACCACTTCACCCACGGGCGGGCCATGATGTGGGCCGCGTTCGACCGGGGCGTCCGCGCGGTCGAGGAGCACGGGCTCGACGGACCCGTGGAGCGGTGGCGCGAGCTCCGGTCCCGCCTGGCCGAGGAGATCGACGAGCACGGGTTCGACGCCGAGCTGGGCAGCTTCACCCAGACCTACGACAACACCGAGGTCGACGCCTCCCTCCTGCAGTTGCCCCACACCGGATTCCTTGACTACGACGATCCCCGGATGCTCGGCACGGTGGCGTGTATCGAACGTGACCTCGTCACCGAGGAGGGTTTCGTCCACCGCTACCGGGTCGACAGCGGGATCGACGGCCTCGAGGGCGGCGAGTACCCGTTCGTTCTGTGCACCTTCTGGCTGGTCGAGCAGTACGCCGGGAGCGGCCGCGTCGACGAGGCCCAGACCCTCATGGAGACCATGGTGTCCCGGGGCAGCGACCTCGGCCTGTTCTCCGAGGAGTTCGATCCCGCATCCGGCCGCCTGGCGGGGAACTTCCCCCAGGCGTTCAGTCACATCGGGTTGATCCGGGCGGCCGACGCCATCCAGGCGGCCCGGAAGGGACGACAGGAAGGCGAACGATGACCGCCTACGGATTCCACGCCTCGCACGAACAGATCTCCCCGGGCAGGTTGCTGCGGGACGTCCAGCAGGCCGAACGCGCGGGCTTCCGCATCGCGATGTGCTCCGACCACTTCTCACCCTGGTCCACGCGCCAGGGCCATTCGGGCTTCGCCTGGTCCTGGTTGGGTGCCGCGCTCGCCACCACCGGCATGACGTTCGGCACCGTCTGCGCGCCCGGCCAGCGCTACCACCCCGCCGTCGTCGCCCAGTCGTCGGCCACATTGGCCGAGATGTTCCCCGACCGCTTCTGGGTCGCCCTCGGCAGTGGTCAGAACATGAACGAGCACATCACCGGCGACAAGTGGCCGGACAAGGCCACTCGGCAGGCCCGCCTGGAGGAGAGCGTCGACGTCATCCGCCGCCTCCACCGCGGCGAGGAGGTCACCCACCACGGACTCGTCGACGTCGAGAACGCGCGGGTGTACTCGCTCCCGGAGACACCACCCCGGATCATGGGCCCGGCACTCACCCCGGAGACCGCCGCGCGGGCGGCGACCTGGGCCGACGGGCTCATCACCATCAACGACGACCCCGACTCGGTCCGGCAGATCGTCCAGTCCTATCGGACGGCCGGCGGCCGGGGGACGCTCGCTCTGCAGGTCCACGTGGCGATCGAGGACACCATGAGCCGCGCACGCGAGGTCGCCCGGGATCAGTGGCAGAACCACGCCGTGGACCCGCCGGTCGCCTACGACCTGCCCACCCCGGAGCAGTTCGACCTGGTCGCCCGGTACATCCCGGACGAGAAGATCGAGGAGACCGTGATCGTCACCGACTCGGTCGATCACCTCGTCGGCCGGCTCCGCGAGTTCGAGTCACTGGGGTTCGACGAGATCTATCTGCACCACGTCTCCCAGGACCAGTCCGGTTTCCTCGAGTTGGCCGAGCAGGAGCTGCTCCCGGCCCTCGCCCGCGGTTGAGCTCGTCGGTGACGACCCTGCCGGTTCGCGGTTGCCGCCTCGCCGAGAGGACGTAACGTCGCCGGTATGGCCACCGAGTTGTTGCACACGTACATGCAGGACCACCACGCCGGGGCCGCCGCCGGGGTGGACCTGTTCCGGAGGGTGGCCAAGGACCACGAGGACCCCGAGATCCGTGGGGTCGTCTCGCGTATCGGCGACGAGACGGTGGACGACCTCCACAGTCTCGAGGAACTCATGACCCTGGCGGGGACGTCGCCGTCTGCCCTCAAGGACCTCCCTGCCCGCGCCGCGGAGAAGCTCGGTCAGCTCAAGCCCAACCAGCGATTCGCCGAGAGGTCGCCGCTCAGTGATCTCCTCGAGCTGGAGGCACTCACCATCGCGGTGCGGGGCAAGGAGCTGGGGTTCAGGGCGCTGCTCGAGATCGGCGACCCGCGTCTCCCCCGGCCCACGCTGGAGGCGCTGGTCGAGCGCGCGGTCGAGCACGGCAAGGAGCTCGAGAGACTCCGCCTGACATGCACGGACGCGCTCCGCGAGAGCTGAACCCGGCTGCCTGCACACCGAGAGTCGGCCCCCGCCGTGCGGGGGCC
>NZ_JAALED010000186.1:5529-7654 GCF_014145155.1 Dietzia sp. B19
CGTGTCTTCGAGGACTCCGGCCCGAGGCCGGGCCGTGCCCTCGCGCTGTAAAGCGCCCGGGGTCAGACCAGCTCGGCGGAGCCGATGAGGCCCGCGGCGCCGTTGACGGCGGTGCGGATCACGCCGACGACCGCACCCAGGAAGTCCGTGCCGGCGTCGATGACACCAGAGCCGGTCGTGAAGGTGGTCGAGCCGAGCTGGAGGAGGCCGAGTCCTTGATCGATGCTGCCCATGATGTGATTCCTTTCGTCGTGTGACGACGGCGGGCCCGTCGCCATCCGGGCCCGTCGCCATCCGGGCTCGTCGTCCGGATGGGTTCGGAATCATCCGGACCGAGGGGCCGACACCCACCGAGGGAGTGAGGGCTCCGCTCGATGTTGCCGGCACATACACCGTAACAAAGCTGCCGCACAAATCCACCGCTCCGGGACGTCGCCCGTCCGTGAGCCGGCTGCCGACCCCGCCCGCCCTCCGACGGATCGCTCCGGCAGGTCGGGCGTACCGTCGGGGAATGAGGTTCTCGCAGGTCGACGTCTTCTCACACGTCCCGTTCCGGGGCAATCCCCTCGCCGTGGTGCACGACGCCGACGGGGTGTCCGAGGCGGAGATGGCCTCCATCGCCAACTGGACCAACCTGTCCGAGACGGCGTTCCTCCTCGAACCCACCTCAGCCGAGGCCGACTACCGGGTCCGGATCTTCACCCCCGAGGCCGAGCTGCCGTTCGCCGGTCACCCCACGCTGGGTGCCTGCGCGGCGTGGCGCTCGGCGGGTGGGCGTCCCCGGGTGCCCGGCAGGGCCGTGCAGGAATGCGGGATCGGACTGGTCACCGTCCGCGACGAGGGGGCCGGTGACTGGTCGTTCGCCGCTCCCGAGCTGATCAGGTCAGGTCCCCTCGAGGAGTCGGAGGTGGAGCGACTGGCATCGGGTCTGGGACTGAGCCGCGACGACGTGGTGGACCACTCCTGGGTGGACAACGGACCCGGCTCCTGCGCGCTGCTCCTGCGCGACGCCGAGGCCGTCCTCGCCGTGAGGCCCGACGTGCAGGCCCTGGACGGGGACCGGGTGGGGGTCGTCGGCCGCTATCCGACAGACCGGGAGGACGCGGTCGAGGTCGAGGTCCGCTTCTTCCCCGTCTCGGCAGGAATCTCGGAAGACCCCGTGACCGGCAGCTTCCATGCGGGACTGGCGGTGTGGCTCACCGGCAACGGCACGCTGCCCCCGCGCTACACCGCCCGGCAGGGCTCCGTGCTCGGGCGTGAGGGACGCGTGGGGATCGCGGCCGGATGTGACGACGCCCCCGGCACAGGCATCTGGGTGACCGGGCACGTCGCGCACCTCGTGGAGGGCGAGATCCGGGCGGGATGACCGGACCACGGCACCCCGCCCGGCGCGCCGGATCAGAGAATGGGACCGGGGCCGGTCAGCGCATCTCCCCCGCGCCCACGTACGGGTTGAGGCTGGTGGTGGGCCTGCCCTCGGCGAATCGGGAGAAGCGGCAGTCCGCCGGGTCGACACCCGACATCGTCGTCGTCCCGTCGAGCAGCAACTCCGCGACCAGCCGACCGACCGCGGGCGCCATCTTGAACCCGTGCCCGGAGAAGCCGACCGCCAGGAACAGCCCGTCTACCGGCGAGGGGCCGATCACCGGGTTGTAGTCGGGCGTGGTGTCGTACGCCCCGACGTAGCTGCCGGTGATCGTGGGGTCCGGCATGTCGGGCAGGCGGTGCATGAGCCGCTCCACGACCTTCTCGACGGTCGAGGTGTCGGCCCGGTTCGAGTAGCCGTCGGGATCGATGTACTGCGGCGAGTGGTGGTCGGAGTTGCCGGCGAGGATCTCCCCGTTCGGCTCACGGCACAGGTACTGCAGGCCCACCAGGTCCGACAGGGTGGGCACGTGCTGCACCGGTTCACCCTGATCGACCAGCACCAACTGCGCACGCTGGGCCCGGACGGGGATGTCCAGGCCGACGGTTGCCCCGAGCTGCGGCGCCCACACGCCGGTCGCCAGGATCACCTGCTCGGCGTGGACGGTGGTGCCGTCGGCGAACTCCGCTCCGACCACCCGGTCACCGCGCCCCCGCACCAGCGCCGTGACGCGGACGCTCTGGCGCACGCGGACCCCAC
>NZ_JAALED010000187.1:0-1299 GCF_014145155.1 Dietzia sp. B19
CTGGCCTGCTGCGGTGATCTCGGACGGTGGACCCTCCTAAAGTGAGGGACCTACCGAAATGAGACCCAGCAGTGAGTGCATCACGCAGGCGGTTCAGCCAGGAGTTCAAGGATGAGCTGTGCCAGGAGGTCATCACGACCTCGAAGACGATCAAGGACGTCGCGGTGGCCTACGGCGTGGGCCCCGAGACATTGCGGAACTGGTTGAACAAGTACCGCGAGACCCACGGCGGCACGGAGACCGAGGTGACGCTCGATGAGCGGGCACGACTCAAGGAGCTGGAGCGGGAGAACTCCGAGCTTCGCGCTGAGACGGCGTTCCTGAAAAAAGCAGCGGCTTACTTCGCGCGGGAGCAGCGACCGTGAGCCGATACGAGTACATCGACTCCTGCAGGAACGACCCGTCCGAGACCAACCCGCTCTACAAGATGTGCGCCTGGCTGGCCGTGTCGACCTCTGGGTTCTACAACTGGCTCTCGCGCCCGACCTCGGCCACCGCGGCCCGCAGACAGGCGCTGACGGCCAGGGTGAGGCACTTCTTCGCCGCCACCGACGGCACGTACGGGTATCGGCGGATCCACGCCGACCTGGTCGACGAGGGCACCGAGTGCTCACCGGAGTTGGTGCGTCAGATCATGCGCTCCGAAGGCCTGGTGGCCTGCCAGCCGAGGCCATTTCGGGTCACCACTGAAGCTGACGACGCTGCTGCAGCCGACATGCCTGACCTGGTGGAACGCGACTTCACCGCCGATCGCGCCGGCGTCAAGTTCGTCGGAGATATTACGTACATCCACACGTGGCAGGGGTTCGTCTACCTGGCGACGGTGATCGACTGCTACTCCAAGAAGGTCGTGGGCTGGTCGATCGCCGATCACATGCGCACCGAACTGGTCGAGACGGCGCTGAAGAACGCTGCCGCGACGACGGTGATCGAGCCGCGGGCGATCTTCCATTCCGACCGCGGCAGCGTCTATACCTCGGGCGACTACCGCAAGCTGGTCACGGACCTGGGGATGCGTTCCTCGATGGGCAGAACGGGCGTGTGCTGGGACAACGCGATGGCAGAGTCGTTCTTCTCCGCGCTCAAGAACGAACGCGTCCACCGCACCGTCTACGCCACGAAGCGGCAGGCCAGGCGCGACGTCATCAGCTACATCGAGGGGTTCTACAACACCCGACGACGCCATTCAGCGCTCGGCTACAAGCGCCCGAACGAGGTGCACTACGCTGGCCTCCAGCCGGCAACGGCAGCGTAGAGAAACCATCAACTCCGCTGTCCGAAATCAACGCGGCAGGTCAG
>NZ_JAALED010000188.1:0-1916 GCF_014145155.1 Dietzia sp. B19
CGCGGACGGAGTACCAGTCGCGGACCCCGTCGAGTTCCCGGCAGCTGGCCCACGGCAGCACCGGGACCGCCGAGTTCCCGCGATAGGACCAGTCGTCCCCGGCGCGGCAGAACCAGCCGTCCACCAGCTCGAACTCGGTACCCGGCCACGCCAACGCACCCGCGTACTCGTGGGCCCGGACGTCGCGGGCGCGGACCGGGCGGGGCGGCAACACCTTGAGGACGGCGATGTCGGGGTCGGCGATCCGCACCTCCTCGCCCGACTCCCGGCGTACCACCAGAACGGGATCCAGCTCGACCACGTGCCCGATGACGTCGGTGTAGAGATGCGAACTCTGCCCGTCCTCCAGATGACGACGCACCACCACGCGCATCCCCACCTCCACGCGTCGGCCCGCGTTCCACCGGGACCGGTCCGCCAGACCCCGGTCCTGCTCAGCCATGGAGGTCGGTGGCCTCGTCGTCGTCGTCCTCCTCGTCGGCGAACGGATCGGGATCGGTGGTCGGGTCCCAGCTCAACCCGGGCACGCCCCAGCCCGCGTCGCGGATGTGCCTCTTGGCCGCCTTGCGGTTCCGGCCGATGAGTCCGTCCGTGTAGAGGACGCCGTCGAGGTGGCCCACCTCGTGCTGCAGGCACCGCGCGAACAGGCCGTAGCCCTCCACCGAGACCGGCTCGCCGTTCTCGTCGGTGCCGGTGACCCGGGCCCACCAGGCGCGTCCCCGCGGGAAGTTCACTCCGGGGACGGACAGGCACCCCTCGAGATCCTCCTCCGGGTCCGGCATGGTCTCCGGGATCTCGGAGGTCTCCAACACCGGATTGACCACGCAGCCGCGGCGGTTGATCCAGCCGCCACGGGCCTCGACGTCCTCGCGTGAGACGCCCTCGCCGTCCTCGGTGTCCAGGTCGGGGCAGTCGTAGACGAACACCCGCTTGCGGACGCCCACCTGATTGGCGGCCAGCCCCACGCCGTTGGCGGCGTCCATCGTCTCGTAGAGGTCGCGGACGAGGTCGCGGATCTCCTCCGGGGACCCGGTGACGGGCTCGGTGGGGGCGTGGAGGGCGGGATCGCCGAGGATGACGATGGGCAGGACGGCCATGGCAGACGATCCTAGTGCGCCCGTGGCAGGGTGTCGGATCCGTGTGGTTCACTACGGGGGAATCACAACGGTGTGATCTCCATACCCGCACCGGAGCACCTGCACCGACACCACAGGAGGCGCGCGCATGGGTCGATCAGTTACTGCGGCACGCGGGCCGCAGGTCGCGGGCGGTACGCAGCCCGCGACCGAGCTGCATGCCGCCGATCCCGTCCTGTCCGACCGGGACCAGGCCATGCTCGAGTTCGAACGGCAGTGGTGGAAGTTCGCCGGTTCCAAGGAGGAGGCGATCCGGCAGAAGTTCGAGATGTCCGGCACGCGCTACTTCCAGATCCTCAACGACCTCATCGACCGCCCCGAGGCGCTGGCCGTGGACCCGCTCCTCGTCAAGCGTCTGCGTCGCATGCGGAGCAGCCGTCAGAAGGCACGCGCGGCGCGCAACCTGGGAATGCGACTCGACTGACCTACACTCACCGGCGTGAGCTCCCAGCCCGAAACCTCGCAGTATGATCCCTACGGCCCGGGCGCGCCCGGTGGCGACGCCGGGGTCGATCCCGACCTGGACGAGCCGACGGGCCCTCCTTATCGGGCCATCGCGATGGTCCTCCTCGCCGCAGTGGTCCTCGCGATCGGCATCGGACTCGTCCAGCTGTTCGGGGGTGACGACGAGACGCCGACCGCCACCGATCAGGACACCTCGCAGGTCGAGCAGTCCGAGCAGCCGGGGCAGGCCGTCGAACCGGGACAACCCGGGGACGCCCCCGCCGGCCAGGACCCGCAGGGTGCGCCCGACGGGCAGGCGGCCCCCGGTCAGCCCGT
>NZ_JAALED010000189.1:0-5697 GCF_014145155.1 Dietzia sp. B19
GCCCGTGATCGGACACCCCGATCACGGGCCGCAGGTGCATTGACGGGTCCCGCCGTCAGCAGGGGTGGTGCGCCTCCTGGACCTGGTACACGGGGGTGGGCACGCCCTCCATCCTCGCCTTGAGCTGCAGGGCCAGGTACTTGGAGTAGTGGCGGGACTGGTGCAGGTTGCCTCCGTGGATCCAGAGCTGCTCGACGTTCGTCGGCTTCCACATGTTGCGGAGTTCCCCCTCCCAGGGCCCGGGGTCCCGGGTGGTGTCGGAACCGTATCCCCAGACCTTGCCCACCCGGTCGGCGACGTCCTGCGACACGAGATCGGTCAACCACTGGTTCATCGAGCCGTACCCGGTGGCGTAGACGATGAGGTCGGCGGGCAGGATCGTCCCGTCGTCCAGCTCCACCCCGTCGGCCCGGATCCGCGTCACCTGCCCGCGTGCCAGCGCGACCTCGCCGTCGATCACCAGTTGGCTGGCACCGACGTCGATGTAGTACCCCGAACCGCGCCGGAGGTACTTGAGAAAGAGGCCGGACCCGTCCTCCCCGAAGTCCAGCTCGAATCCGGCCTCGCGGAGTCGGCCGTAGAACTCCGAGTCCTTCTCCGCCATCTGCTCGTAGACGGGGATCTGCACCCCGGGGAGCAGGCGGTAGGGCCAGGAGGCGAAGAGCATGTCGGCCTTCTCGGTCGTCACCCCCGCCTCCAGTGCGTCCTCGGAGTACAGGGGTCCGAGCGCCAGCGACATGAGCGACTCGCTCCGCGCGATGTGGGTGGAGGAGCGCTGGACCATGGTGACGTCCGCTCCGTGGTCCCAGAGCGCGGCGCAGATGTCATGGGCCGAGTTGTTCGAGCCGATCACCACGGCCCGCTTGCCCTCCACGTCCCCCTCCCCGGTGAACTCCGAGGAGTGCCACTGCTCGCCGGTGAACGAGTCCGCGCCCTCGACGTGCGGGATGTTCGGGTAGCCCGAGACCCCGAGCGCGAACACCAGCTGGGTGGGGCGGAGCTCCACCTTCTCGCCTCGCCGGTCCACCTCGACCCGCCACGTCCCGGACTCCTCGTCGAAGTCGGCGGTCAGACACTGCGTACCGGACCAGTAGTCGAGCTCCATGATCGCGGTGTAGTGCTCGAGCCAGTCCCCGACCTTGTCCTTGGACGGGAACACCGGCCAGTCGTCGGGGAAGGGGATGTACGGCAGATGGTCGTACCAGACCGGATCGTGGAGGTGGAGTGACTTGTAGCGCTTGCGCCACGAGTCGCCGGCCCGCTCGTTCTTCTCGATCACGATGGTCGGCACGCCCAGCCGCTTGAGTCGGGCCGCGAGCCCGATCCCGCCCTGGCCTCCGCCGATGATCACCGTGTACGGCTGCTCGGTGTATCCGAGGGCCTTCTGGCGCTCCTGCTTCTTCTCGAGCCACGTCGTGCGCCCCTTGCGGATGACGTGTTCGACGCCCTGGTCCCGGGTCCGGCGCCTCTTCTCCTCGTGCCCCTTGAGTTCCTGCATCGTGGTCAGGAGGGTCCAGGCCCTGCCGTCGCGCAAGCGGAGGTGGGCCCATCCGCGGCCGACCGCCGTCTCGAAGGTCACCCACGCCTCGGTCAGGTCACCCGACGCGCTCGCGGGGTCGTCGAGCCTCCAGTCGGAGGGGGAGACCGCGGACAGCTGGGAATCGAGCATCCCGCGGATCTGCTCCCGCCCTTCGAGGGTCTTGAGGTTCCACGTGAAGGCGACGAAGTCGCGCCAGTAGCCCTCGGGGTCGAACAACTGCGCCGCGCGCTCCGCGTCCCCCGCCCGGAGGGCCTCGTCGAACTCCCCGAGCCACCTCTCGACCGTGGCGTCGGCGCCTGAACCGGCGCCGCCCGCCCCACCCCGGTCGGCCGGTGCATCTGTCGTCTGGGTCATGTCCGCTCCTTCGTCTCGTGTAGCTTCGGCAATGACGTAGATCACACTTTCTTCCCCAGGGGGTGGCAATGTCGTTGCACCCGGCCCTGCGGTTCTCCGACCCCCGGGCCTTCGCCGAGCGCTCCATCAGGGCCCACGGGATCGCGCTCTCCGGTGGCGCGACCTCAGACCTCGACTCGCGGGTCCTACAGGCGTGGAGGCGCAGCGGAGCGGCCGGGATCTCGCCGGACCAGGAAATGCCGGCCCGCGTGCTCACCCGCGAACAGGTCGCCGACGCGCGGCAGCGCACACCCCTGCGCCACATCGCGGCGGACGTGGTGGCCTCGGTGTCCGACACCTCCGCCGCGGGCCGGCACCTGGTGGTCCTCACCGATTCACGGGGGTGCCTGCTCTGGCGGTCGGGAAGTCCCCACGTACTCCGCCGCGCCGACTCGATCGCGTTCGCCGAGGGCGCGGACTGGTCCGAACGGGGGATCGGCACGAACGGCATCTCCCTCGCGTTGGAGACCGGGACGTTGACCCACGCCACCGCCGGCGAACACTACGTCCGGGCCCATCACGGCTGGACCTGCACGGCCAGTCCCGTCCGGGACGCCCGCGGCAGGATCCTCGGGGTCCTCGACGTCTCCCATCCGGTCCGTTTCTCGAGCTCCGAGACGGCCGCGCTGGTCCGTTGCGGTACCCGGTTGGCCGAGACGCTGCTCGCGAACGGAGTGGGTGGGCCGTCCCCGGACGACCCCCGCCCGCCGGACGCGGGCTCGCGCCCCGGACCCGGCCCCGACGAGAGCACGGATCGGGGCGACAACCCGGTGACGGAGATCCGTCTGCTCGGGTGGAGGCCGTCGGTGATCCGGGCCGACGGGTCGACGGTCGACCTCACCCCGCGAAGGGCGGAACTGCTCGCGCTCCTGGCGTCCCGGGAGGCGTGGACCGCGCGCTCCCTGTCCGAGGCGCTCTACGGGGACAGGGACGCCACGGCGACCGTCAGGGGCGAGGTCCGCAGGCTCCGTCAGCTCACCGGCCTGTCGATCGACTCCCAGCCGTACGCCCTGGCCTCCCACGCGCGAGGCTGCGTGGACTTCCTCTCGGTGGAGCATCCCGACGATCTCCTGCCCCTCTCGGAGATCCCGGCCATCATCGACCTGCGGTACGGGATCTGACGCCACGGGTTCTGACACCGCGGTTCGGCGCGGCCGGAACCTCGTCCGACCGAGGTGGCACAATCAGCAGTCATGACGCCGGAGAACACGGGACGCACGCTCCACCAGCCGCGCACGCTCGACCAGTCGTCCAAGCTCAAGGACGTCCTCTACGAGATCCGCGGCCCGGTGCTGGCGCGGGCGAACCAGCTCGAGGCGGAGGGTCACCGGATCCTCAAGCTGAACATCGGCAACCCCGCCCCCTTCGGGTTCGAGGCGCCGGACGTGATCATGCGCGACATGATCGCTGCACTGCCCCACGCGCAGGGCTACTCGGAGTCCAAGGGCATCCTGTCGGCCCGTCGAGCGATCTTCACGCGGTACGAGCTGGTCCCCGACTTCCCGCAGCTGGACGTGGAGGACATCTACCTCGGCAACGGCGTGTCCGAGCTGATCACCATGACGATGCAGGCGCTGCTGGACGACGGCGACGAGGTCCTCATCCCCGCCCCGGACTACCCGCTGTGGACCGCCATGACCTCACTCGCCGGGGGCAGGCCCGTCCACTACCTCGCCGACGAGCAGGACGACTGGAACCCGTCGCTCGAGGACATCGCCTCGAAGATCACGCCCAAGACCAAGGCCATCGTCGTGATCAACCCCAACAACCCCACCGGGGCGGTCTACTCCCGGGAGGTCCTGCAGGGGATCGTGGACCTGGCCCGCGAGCACAGTCTGCTCATCCTGGCGGACGAGATCTACGACCGGATCGTCTACGACGAGGCGCAGCACACCTCCATCGCCTCGCTCGCGCACGATCTTCTGGTCCTGACCTTCAACGGCCTGTCCAAGACGTACCGCGTGGCGGGCTACCGGGCGGGCTGGATGGCGATCACCGGCCCCAAGGCGCACGCGGCCGGGTTCCTCGAGGGTCTGGAGCTGTTGGCCTCGACGAGGTTGTGCCCCAACGTGCCCGCGCAGCACGCCATCCAGGTGGCACTCGGCGGGTACCAGTCGATCAACGAGCTGATCGAGCCCGGGGGCAGGCTCCACGAGCAGCGCGGCATCGCGTGGGAGAAGCTCAACTCGATCCCCGGGGTGAGCTGCGTCAAGCCGATGGGCGCCCTCTACGTGTTCCCCAGGCTCGACCCGGAGGTCCACGAGATCCACGACGACCGCCTGTTCGCGCTGGACCTGCTCGAACGCGAACGCATCCTGGTCACCCAGGGCACGGGGTTCAACTGGCCCGACCCGGATCACTTCCGGGTGGTCACGCTGCCCGCCGGCCGCGACCTGGCCGTGGCGATCGAGCGGATCGGCAACTTCCTGGCCTCGTACCGCCAGTAGTCCGGGCGCTCAGTGCCGCGCGCCCACGGTCGCCCGGTCCAGTTCCTCCGGGGTCACGTCGCGGGAGAGCCACACCGCTGCCGCGGTGGTGAGCGGGACGCACAGGGCGAGGGCGATCGCGCCGACGAGCGAC
The DNA here is from genome assembly GCF_014145155.1 of Dietzia sp. B19. Lineage (NCBI taxonomy): Bacteria > Bacillati > Actinomycetota > Actinomycetes > Mycobacteriales > Dietziaceae > Dietzia > Dietzia sp. B19. Next base: position 4,514 of record NZ_JAALED010000189.1, read on the forward strand.
CGCATCAGCTCCACGGCCACGACGTCGGAGGTGAGGATCGACAGCGGCGAGCGGGTCCCCAGCGAGAACAGCAGCAGCAGCGGCAGCGCCGACCCGGTGTACGCCAACACCAGGGTGTAGACCATCGAGGCGACGTGGTCGCGTCCGACCCCCATCGCCGACCGGAACACCTGGACGGGTCCGGCGTGCGGGTCGAGGTGGCGCATCTCGAACACGGTCGCGGACTGGCTCACGGTGACGTCGTTGAGCACGCCCAGGGCGCCGATGATGAAGCCGGCGAGCAGCAGTCCCGTCAGCGAGACGTGCTGCACGAACACCTGGACCTGGGTCGTGGAGTCGCCGCTGAGCCCGGTGATCCTGGTGGTCTCGATGACCACCCAGCTCAGCAACGCCGCCGCCAGCATCGCCGACAGGGTGCCGAGCAGCGCGGCGTGCGTCTTGAGGTTGATCCCGTGGACCACGTAGATCACCAGGTAGAGCACGGCGGAGCCGCCGACCACGGCCACCAGGATGGCCGGGTTGCCGTCGAGGATGGAGGGGAGGACGAACCCCACGACGACGACGAGGGCCACCGCGATCCCGATCAGGGCCCGCAGTCCCTTCCACCGCCCGACGGCGACCATCACCACGGCGCCCACGAGGAGCCACAACGCCATGGGCACGGTGCGGGTGAAGTCCTCGAAGGCATAGGTGTCGGTGGCCCCCTGGGGGGAGCGGCCCAGCTGGATCTGGTCGCCCTCACCGAGGTCCGGGGATCCGGGCCCGGGTGGTATCTCCAGCAGGACCTGTCGGCCGGCGTCCGGGCCGGTGTCGAGTCGCACGATCGAGCGCGGACACTCCGGGCCGGGGAACCGGGGCTCGAGCGGTGGACCGGGCAGCACCCGACCGTTGTCCGGGGAGCCGCAGGGTGCCACCTCGGTGGACACGACCTCGCCCCGCTCGGTCACCACCGAGGACCCGGACGACTGGGCGAAGTACGGGTCCAGCTCGGGGTCCTGGAAGGTCGGCCAGAGCAGCGCCACCCCGATCATCGTCGCGACCGCGCCCAGGATCAGTCCGACCACCGTGATCCGGCCGGCGCCGCCGGACGGAACGAGGCGGGACCCGTGTCGGGGGCGCTCGACCCGGTGCCGGTGCCGGGGAGGGGTCGCTGGCCGGTCGCTCACGCGGGTAACCCTAACCCG
>NZ_JAALED010000019.1:0-10842 GCF_014145155.1 Dietzia sp. B19
GTCTGGCTCGACGCCACGAGGATCGCCGCGATCGCGCTCGCCGTGGTGGCCGGTGGGCTGCTCGTCGGCGCCGTCACCCGCCGGGGACACGGACTGCTGGTCGTCGCCGGCCCGCTCGCCGGCTTCGTCCTGCTCGCCTCCCTGGTCCAGGTGCCCGACGGCGGCTGGGAGGGCACCGGGGAACAGCTGATCGAGATCACCGACCCCGCCCAGTTGGACGCCCCGATCAACCACCAGATCGGCAGCATCACCGTGGACATGCGTGAGCTGGAGTTGGACCGCGACCGCAGCTACAGCATCGCCAACAACGTCGGTGAGGTGCAGGTGCTGCTGCCCGACGGGGTCGCCGTGACCACGAACTGCACCACCGACCTCGGGAGCACGGACTGCCCGACCGGCCTGTCCGGCGATGCCTCCGGCCCCGTCCTGACCCTCAGCGTGTACACCGGCGTCGGCAGCATCGTGGTGACGCCGTGAACGCCCGGCCCGACGACGATCAGACCGACCCCACCGAACCGCAACCCACCGGGAGCACCGAGATGACCAGCCACGACCTGCACTCCGACACCACCACCCGCCCCGACCAGCCGCTCCACGACCCGCTCCCCTACGGCACCGGCTTCACCGACCCGCAGGGGTTCGGGTACGGCGTCGCCCCCGCGTACGCGGCCCCCACCGGGTACGGCGCCTCCCCCGGGTACGGGGTCGCCTACGAGCCCGAGCCCGCGACGGACGCGGTGGCGCGGCGCGAGGGCTCCGGATCGCCGGTGCTCGCCGTGGCCGGGCTGCTCTCGCTGGGGGTCGCCGTGTGGGCGACCCTGGGCGCACCGGTGATCACGACGACCGTGGTGATCACCGCGTCACTGGTACTGCTGGTCCTGGTCGGTCTGGCGATGGTCATCCGCCGCTGACCCCGTCGAAGCCGGGGGCAGATCCGTCAGAGCCGGGCCCGACTCACTCCCACTCGATGGTGCCCGGCGGCTTGCTGGTCACGTCCAGCACGACCCGGTTGACGTCCGGGACCTCGTTGGTGATCCGGTTGGAGATCAGCGCGAGCGTCTCGTACGGCACGCGCGTCCAGTCCGCGGTCATGGCGTCCTCGGAGCTCACCGGTCGCAGCACGATCGGGTGGCCGTAGGTGCGACCGTCGCCCTGGACGCCCACGGAGCGCACGTCGGCCAGCAGCACGACCGGGCACTGCCACACCGAGGCGTCGAGCCCGGCGGCGGTCATCTCCTCGCGCGCGATCGCGTCCGCCGCGCGCAGGGTCTCGAGCCGGTCCTTGTCGACCGCTCCGACGATCCTGATGGCCAGGCCCGGCCCGGGGAAGGGGTGCCGGCCGACGATCGCCTCCGGCAGCCCGAGTTCCCGACCCACGGCGCGGACCTCGTCCTTGAACAGCAGGCGCAGCGGCTCCACGAGGGAGAACTCGATGTCGTCCGGCAGGCCGCCCACGTTGTGGTGGCTCTTGATGTTGGCCGTCCCCGCACCCCCGCCGGACTCGACGACGTCCGGGTAGAGGGTCCCCTGGACGAGGAAATCCACCGAGGCGTCCACGCCGTCCCCGGACTCCTGGAGTTCGAGGGCCTGCGTCACAGCCCGCTCGAACGACCGGATGAACTCGCGACCGATGATCTTCCGCTTGGTCTCGGGGTCGCTGACACCGGCGAGGTGGCCGAGGTAGATCTCCGAATCGTCGAGCGTGATGAGGCGGGCTCCGGTGGCGGCCACGAAGTCGTTCTCCACCTGCTCCCGCTCCCCCGCGCGCAGCAGCCCGTGGTCGACGAACACGCAGGTGAGCCGGTCACCGATCGCCCGCTGGACCAGCGCGGCCGCCACGGCGGAGTCCACGCCGCCGGACAGACCGCAGATCGCGCGGCCCTCGCCGATCTGGTCGCGGACGGCCTCCACGAGCTGCTCCGCGATGTTGGACGCGGTCCACGTCGGTTGCAGGCCCGCGATCTCGGTGAGGAAGCGGGTGAGCACCTGCTGCCCGTGGGGCGAGTGCAGGACCTCGGGGTGGTACTGGACGCCGGCCATCCGTCGATCGACGCACTCGAACGCCGCGACCGGGGCGCCGGCGGACGAGGCGGTCACGGTGAATCCCTCGGGCGCCGACGTGACCGCGTCGCCGTGACTCATCCACACCGGGTGGGTCGCGGGAAGTCCTGCGTGCAGCACCCCACCGGACACGCCCACCTCGGTGCGCCCGTACTCGCGGTTGCCGGTGTGCACGACCTCGCCCCCCAGCGCACCCGCCATGGACTGGAAGCCGTAACAGATGCCGAAGACCGGCAACCCGAGCTCGAGCACGGCCGGGTCGAGCGCAGGGGCACCGTCGGCGTAGACACTGGCCGGCCCCCCGGACAGGATCAGGGCGACCGGGTCCTTGTCCCGGATCTCCTCCACCGTCGCGGTGTGCGGGATCACCTCGGAGTAGATCCGCGCCTCGCGCACCCGTCGCGCGATGAGCTGCGCGTACTGGGCGCCGAAGTCCACGACGAGCACCGGCCGCGGCGGGGCGGGGGCTCCTGTCGTTCCGGCGGTGATCTGGGAGTCGGTCTGTGCGTTCTCGGCCACGGACCAGAGTCTAGGCCCCGTGGCCACTCCGCCGAACTCGGCCACTTTCGCCCCCGGGGTGTTCACAATGGAGCGCATCACGGCCGAGGCGTGTGGCCGACACCATCAATGGGGGGACACCGATGGAGAGGATGACCGGCTTCGACGCGAGCCTGCTGTACCTGGAGACCTCGCAACAGAAGCTCGTGGTGGGCGGGATCCTCGTCGTCGACGTCTCCGGACTGGAGTTCGAGTACTCCTTCGAGCGGCTCCGGACGGAGCTCGCACGGCGCGTCAAGGAGATCCCCGAGTTCCGCCGCAAGATCTACGACTCCCTTCTCAATCTCGGGCACCCCGCGTGGGTGGAGGAGTACGACCTCGACGTGACCGAGCACGTCCGTCGCGTCGAGGTGGACGCCCCGGGTGACGAGAACGCCGTGTTCGAGATGTGCGGGACCATCAGCAGTCGCCCGCTCGACCGGTCGAAGCCGCTCTGGGAGATGTGGGTGCTCGAGGGGTTGTCCGCGCCGGACACCGTGGCCGTCTTCTTCCGCGCCCACCACGCACTGCTCGACGGCACGAGCAGCGCCGCGATCCTGCGCAAGCTCAGTGCCGCGGGGCAGAAGCCCTCCTCCCGCGACCTGGACCTCGTGCGGATCCAGGCCGGTGGCGCCAACCCGATCCAATTGGTCACCGGTGGGCTGTGGGACTTCTACGTGCGACGCCCACTCACCATCGCGCGCCTGCTCCCCGAGGCCGCGATGCTACCGCTCCGACTGCGCAGGGCGACGGCGGAGAAGAAGGCCGGGCAGGAGGAGACCGTGGTGGAGAGGCCGGACCTCACCGAGGAGGCCGGCGACGTCCCGATCCCCAGGGCTGCGCCGTTCACCGCCCCGAGGACCCGGTTCAACGCGACGATCACCCCGCACCGGGCGGTCTGGGGCACCACGCTCGACATGTCGGAGATGAAGGAGGTCAAGACCGCCTTCGGGGTGACCGTCAACGACGTGTTCCTGTCCGTGGTGGGCGGCGGACTCCGTCGATACCTGCGATTCCACGACGATCTCCCCGAGAAGCCACTCATCGCCGTGGTCCCCGTCTCCACCCGGGGGACGACGGGCCCCAGGGCAACAACAGGGTGACCGTGTTGTTCGCCTCCCTGGGGACCGACATCCAGGATCCGCTCGAGCGTCTGCGGGCGGTGTCCGCGCGCACCCGACGGGGCAAGAAGCAGACGAAGAGCGGGATGCGCCCGGACTTCATCCAGGACCTGGCGAACCTGGCCCCGGCCGCGCCCCTGTCTCTGCTCATGCGCCTGTACGGCGACTTCAACCTCGCCGATCTGCACCCGGTCGTGCACAACCTCACCGTCTCCAACTTCCCCGGCCCCAGGAGAAAGCTGAACTTCCTCGGCGCGCGGGTCAAGCACATGTATCCGCTGGGTCCGCTGATGCACGGCTCCGGATTGTCCGTCACCGCCATGTCCCTGGGCGGCCAGCTGGACGTGGGGATCAACGCGTGCGAGCACCTCGTGCCCGACCCCGAACTGTTCGCCACCGGGCTGAGGGAATCGATGGACCGCCTGCTCGAACTGACCCGGGAGACGGCGGCCGGGGCCGAGGACACCGGGACGAACCAACCGGGGTCCACGACGACCGAGGAGGGGTGACCCGTGGAACGGATGAGCGGCCTCGACGCCAGCTTCCTGTACCTCGAGACCGACGAGCAGATGATGGTGATCAACGGGGTGGTCCACCTCGACGTCTCCACCATCTCCGAGGGGTACTCCTTCGAGCGACTCCGGTCCGGACTCGCCCGGCGGGTCAAGTCCGTCCCCCCGTTCCGGCGCAGGATCCATGACTCCCGCCTCAACCTGGGACACCCGGCATGGGTGGAGGACTTCGACTTCGACATCACTCGTCACGTCCACCGGATCACGCTCGGTCCGGACGGCAGCGAGGACGACCTTCTGGCCACGTGCGGGGGGCTCGCCTCCACGCCGCTCGACCGCTCCCACCCGCTGTGGCAGGTGTGGATCATCGAGCGGGGTGATCCGGCAACTCCCGCCGTCACCGCGTTCTGCCGGGTCCACCACGCGCTCATCGACGGCATGCTCGGCGCCGAGATGCTCGCCACCCTCGCCGCCACTGACGCCTCCACGCCCACCCAGGATCCCGAACTCGTCCGTACCCACGTCGGCCGCGCCAACACCGTCCAGCTCATCGCCGGGGGCGCGCGGGACCTGATCGGCAGACCCCTGGCGTTCCTCCGCCTCCTGCCCGAGACGCTGTCCGTACCGATGGCGATGAAGCGGGCCCGGGGCCGGTCGGGCGGCGGCCCGTCCATGCCCGCCCCCTTCACGGCGCCGCGGACCCTGTTCAACCGCTCCCTCACCCCGCACCGCGCGGTGGCCACCGTGACACTCGACCTGGGGGCCGTCAAGCAGGTCACCGCGCGACTCGGCGGCACGGTCAACGACGTCCTGCTCACCGTGGTCGGCGGCGCGGTCCGGTCCTACCTCGAGGACCGGGGTGGCGCCCCCACTTCCTCGATGGTCGCGATCGTCCCCATGTCCACCCGCGCGGATCTGGCGACCGGCGGCGCGAACCAGGTCTCGGCGATGTTCGCCTCCCTCGCCACGGATCTGCCCGATCCGCTCGATCGCCACCACCGGATAGTCTCCGCGTCGGCGACCGCAAAGGAGCAGGCCGGGAGTATCCGGCCGACCCTGTTGGACAACTGGGGACGGATGAGCCCCCGCGGTCTCCTCGACGTGGGCATGCGGCTGTACGAGGCGCTCAGACTCGCCGACGTCCACCCGGTGATCTACAACCTGATCATCTCCAACGTGCCCGGACCCCGGAAGCCGCTCTACTTCCTCGGCGCACGGATCACCCACATGCACCCCTTCGGCCCGCTGCTACACGGTGCGGGGCTGTCGGTGACCGGTGTGTCGATCGACGGCCACATCGACCTGGGCGTGATCTCGTGCGAGCACCTCGTGCCCGACCCGGACGTGATCGCCCGTGGGATCGGGGCCGGGCTCGAGGAACTGCTCGAGCTCACGCGCGAGCGGGAGCACCCCCACTAGAGACCCCGACGATCGGCAGACGCAGCGCGCCGGGCGCCGCCTCCGGGACGATCGGCGACACGGGAGCCACCGGGGTCACGCGCTGGTAGGGCTCGCCCTGCGCGGGCCGGGGGTCCGCCTCGCCCTTGTTGGGCCACAGCGACATGGCCCGCTCGGCCTGCGCGGTGATGCTCAACGCGGGGTTCACACCGAGGTTCGCGGAGATCGCGGACCCGTCCACGATGTGCATCGTCGGGTAGTTCCACACCCGGTGGTAGGGGTCCACGACGCCGTTCTCGGGCGAGTCGGAGATCGCACATCCTCCCAGGAAGTGGGCGGTGAGCGGCATGTTCGCGATCTCGCCCCAGGTCCCGCCGGCCAGGCCGCCGATGTTCTCGGCGATCCGCCTGGTGGCCTCGTTTCCGGCGGGGATCCAGGTCGGATTGGGCTCGCCGTGGCCCTGCTTGCTGGTGACGTACCGGAACGGCCCGCGTCGCTTGACCGAGGTCTCCAGCGAGTTGTCGAGGTTCTGCATGACCAGGGCGATCACCGACCGCTGGCTCCACCGCCGCAGGTAGAACAGCTGCAGGAACATGCTCGGCTTGCGCCGGACCTCGTTGACCAGGGTGCGCCACCGCGGGAGCGGTCCGTCACCGTCCGTGAGCAGGGTCTGCAGGATCGCGATGGCGTTGGAGCCCTTGCCGTAGCGGACGGGCTCGATGTGGGTGTCGGACCGGGGATGGAAGGACGACGTGATGGCCACGCCCTCCGAGAAGTCCTGTTCCGGAAGGTAGTTGGGGCGCATCGCCCCGAGGATCGATTCGGAGTTGGTGCGGGTGAGCTTCCCGAGCGCGCCCGAGAGCCGGGGCAACGAGCCGTCGTCCTTGGCGTAGTGCAGCAGGTGCTGGGTACCCCAGGTGCCTGCCGCCATCACCACGTGCGAGGCGGTCACGGTGGTGACGCGCTTACCCCACCTGGTCCAGGCGCCGGTGCGCTCGAGCGTCACCTCCCACGTGCCGTCGGTCCGCTCGGTCACGCCGCTGACGGTCGTACGGTCGAGCACCCGGGCCCCTGCCCGCTCGGCCAGGCCGAGGTAGTTCTTGAGCAGGGTGTTCTTGGCCCCGTGCCGGCAGCCGGTCATGCACTCGCCGCACTCGATGCAGGCGGTCCGATCCGGGCCCGCGCCCCCGAAGTACGGGTCCCGGACGGTCTCGCCGGGCTTGCCCTCTCCCCCGGTCTTCTCCCCGAAGAACACCCCGACCGGCGTGTAGACGAAGGTGTCCTCGGCGCCCATGTCGCGGGCGACGGACTTCATGACCTCGTCGGAGTGGGTGTGGGTGGGGTTGGTGACCACTCCGAGCATGCGGCGTCCCTGGTCGTAGAACGGCGTGAGCTCGTCCTCCCAGTCGGTGATATGACCCCACTGCCGGTCCTTGAAGAACGGTGAGGTGGGCTTGTAGAGGGTGTTGGCGTAGTTGAGCGAGCCGCCGCCGACGCCCGCCCCGGCGAGGACCATGACGTCACGGAGCAGGTGCACGCGCTGGAGGCCGAACAGCTTCAGCTTGGGCGCCCAGACGTACCGGTTGAGCCGCCACGACGTCTTGGGGAAGTCCGAGTCCTCGAACCGGCGACCGGCCTCGACCACCGTGACGCGGTACCCCTTCTCCGACAGGCGCAGGGCCGTGACGCTACCGCCGAACCCGGACCCGATGACGAGGACATCCGTGTCGGGGCTCGAGGTGGAGGCGGTGGACGAGGCCGACGGCGTGGGTGACGTCATGGTGGGGCTCCCTGGTGGTCGAGGTGTAGGTCACAGTACCCGAGCACCAAGAACCTACCCGACAGTAGCTCCCGTTTTGTCCACCGCGTCAGGGGCGGACGGACAGGTCCACCTTCTGGAATCCCTTGACGTCCGAGTACCCGCACTTGGCCATCGCGCGACGGAGGCCACCCATGAGGTTCCGGGTTCCGTCCGGGACGCTCGTCGGCCCCTCCAGGACCTCTGCCAGGGGCGCCAGGGCCGTCTCGTCGTCGATCTCCGCCACGTGTCCACGGGGGACCTTGGGATGGGCGGACACGGCGTCCCAGTACACACCCCGCCCCGGGGACTCCAACGACCCGGCCAGCAACGGACCCAACACCACGGCGTCGGCGCCACACGCCACCGCACGGGCGATGTCACCCGAGGTGTAGATGTCGCCGTCGGCCAGTACGTGCACGTACCGGCCCCCCGTCTCGTCCAGGTAGTCGCGTCGCGCGGCCGCCGCGTCGGCGATCGCGGTGGCCATGTGGACCTCCATCCCGAGCACGGAACCCGTGGTGGTGACCCCCTCGACGCCGCCGTAACCCACGATCACACCGGCCGCACCCGTGCGCATGAGATGCAGGGCGGTCTTGTAGTCCACCACGCCGCCGGCGATCACCGGCACGTCGAGCTCGTGGATGAAGTCCTTGAGGTTCAGCGGCTCGTCCTCGCCGCTCACGTGTTCGGCGGAGATGATGGTGCCCTGGACGACGAGCAGGTCGATCCCGGCCGCGACCAGACCGGGCGTGAGGTCGCGCGCGTGCTGGGGGGACACCCGGACCGCGACCGTGCCGCCCTCGTCCCGGATCCGCCGGACCGCCGCCGCGAGCAGCTCGCGGTCGATCGGGGCGCGGTGCAGCTCCTGGAGACGCGCCACGGCCCGGTGGCCGGTCACGTCCTCGAGAGCGAGCTCGCGCAGCTCGGCGATCGCGGCCTCCGGATCCTGGTGGCGCGCCCACAGGCCCTCTCCGTTGAGGACGGCCAGGCCACCGAGCCTCGAGAACTCCACCGCCGACTCGGGTGAGACCACCGCGTCGGTCGGGTGGGTCATCACGGGCAGGTCCATCTGATAGGCGTCGATCTGCCAGGCCGTCGACACCTCCTTGGAGCTGCGGGTGCGTCGGGAGGGGACGATGTCCACCTCGCCGAGCCCGTACATCCGTCGGGCCTCACGGCCCATTCCGATCTCCACGACGTTGCGCACGCGCCCTCAGTCCTTGACGTTGTAGTTGGGGGCCTCGACGGTCATCTGGATCGCGTGGGGGTGGCTCTCCTTGAGCCCCGCCGCCGTGATCTGGACGAACTGGGCGCGGTTCATGTCCGGGATCGTGGCCGATCCCGTGTACCCCATCCCCGCGCGCAGTCCACCGGTGAGCTGGTGCAGGACCTGCGCGACGTCGCCGCGGTACGGCACCCGTCCCTCGATACCCTCGGGGACGAGCTTCTCCTCGGACAGCACGTCGTCCTGGAAGTAGCGGTCCTTGGAGAACGACTTCTCCTGCCCCGGCTTGCCCCGGCCGCGCATCGCGCCGACCGACCCCATCCCCCGGTAGACCTTGTACTGCTTGCCGTCCACGAAGATCAGCTCCCCGGGCGACTCCGTGCAGCCCGCGAGCAGCGAACCGAACATGCACGCCGACGCCCCGGCCGCGATCGCCTTGGCCACGTCCCCCGAGTACTGCATTCCGCCGTCGGCGATCACGGGGACGCCCGCGGCGTGGGCCGCCACGGAGGCCTCGAGGATCGCGGTGATCTGCGGGGCCCCCACCCCCGCGACGACGCGGGTGGTGCAGATGGAGCCGGGACCGATGCCGACCTTGATCGCGTCCGCGCCCGCATCGATCATGGCCTGGGCCGCGCCGCGGGTGGCGAGGTTGCCGCCGATCACCTGGACGCGGTCGCCGAGCTCACGCTTGACGCGGGCGACCATCTCGAGTGCGTTGCGGTTGTGGGCGTGGGCGGTGTCGACGACGAGGACGTCCACACCGGCGTCGGTGAGGGTCCCGGCGCGCTGCCAGGCGTCCTCGCCGGTCCCGATCGCCGCGGCCACGCGCAGTCGACCGTCGGAGTCCTTGGTGGCGTCCGGGTGCTTCTCGGTCTTCACGAAGTCCTTGACCGTGATGAGCCCGGTGAGGCGACCGTCGCCGTCCACGATCGGCAGCTTCTCGATCTTGTGGCGTCGCAGGAGTCCGAGGGCGGCCTCCGCCGTGACACCCTCCCGCGCGACGACGAGCGGTGCGCGGGTCATGACCTCGTCGACCCGACGCGACTTGTCCACCTCGAAACGCATGTCCCGGTTGGTGATGATGCCCACGAGTTCGCCCCGCTCGTCGGTCACCGGCAGGCCGGAGATCCGGTAACGGGCGCACATCTCGTCGACCTCGGCGAGGGTGTTGGCGGGAGCACAGGTGACCGGGTCGGTGACCATGCCCGCCTCCGACCGCTTGACCGTGTCCACCTGGGCCGCCTGGTCGGCCACGGAGAGGTTGCGGTGCAGCACCCCGATCCCGCCCTGGCGGGCCATGGAGATGGCCATCCGGGCCTCGGTGACGGTGTCCATCGCGGACGACACCAGCGGCACCCGCAACGTGATGTCCCGGGTGAGCCGGGTGCTCGTGTCGACCTCACTGGGGACCACCTCGGAGGCGGCCGGGAGCAGCAGCACGTCGTCGAAGGTCAGGCCCACCATGGCGACCTTGGTGGGATCGTCGCCGCCGGTGCGCACGGGGCCTCGCGACTCGCTCATCTGCCGTCCTCCTGGGGGTCGTCTGGGTCTGGAGTCCGAGGATAGTGCGTCCGGGGTCCCGGGCTCGAACCGTCGGCCCCGCCAGGTGGTGCCCACGGGTACGGTGGGAGCGTGAACGATCCCCTACGGCACGGAATGCCGCCCGACCCGTTCGCCGGCGATCCGGACGATCCGACCTCGGAACTGGCCGGGCTCGACCCCGTGGACGACGGCATCCCCTCCGGGCCGCTCGACGCGGAGGAACGCCGTGCGATCGAGGAGGACCTCGCCGATCTCGCGGAGTTCCGCGAACTCCTGGCCCCCACCGGCGTCAAGGGGGTGGCCGTGCAGTGCGAGGACTGCGCGGAGGAGCACTACCACGAGTGGGACATGCTCCGCGCCAACCTCATGCAGCTCCTGGAGGACGGCTCACTCCTGCCCCACGAGCCCGCGTTCGACCCCATCCCGGACGACTACGTCTCGTGGGACTACTGCCGCGGATACGCCGACGCGGTGCGCACGATGCGCCCGCGTCGTCTCTACTGGCGTCGCTGACCCGCCGGGCCGCGGCCACGACCGGTCCGCGACCACTGGGGTCCGCAATTACCTCCCCGTTCCGCCCCACCGGGGAGGGGGTCAGTTGGTGGGCTGGGTGGTCGCCGGAGCGCTGGTGGCCGCAGGCCC
>NZ_JAALED010000001.1:0-9975 GCF_014145155.1 Dietzia sp. B19
CCTCGCCGAGCTTCTTCCTGTTGCTGTTCCTCGCGGCCAACGCGATCAACGCGATGACCACGACCACTGCGACCACCCCGATGACGATCCAGATGATGGGGTCCATGATTTCCTCCGATGTCAGGGGTCACATTCCACCGGAAACGTAACCCCCCTCCGGGCCCCCTGCCACCGGTCGACCCACGTGGACGCCGCGAACGTGGCGCCGCGAACGTGGCGCCGGTGGGCCGTCGGGGATCCGGCCCTAGTGCACGGTCCGCGGCAACAGCCCGGCGTCGCGGGCCTCCCGACTCAGCCGCTCGCGGTGGTCCGGGTGGGCGATCGCGATCAGTGCGGCGGCGCGGTCGGACACCGACCGACCCCTGAGCGTCGCGATCCCGTACTCGGTCACGACGTTCTCGATGATGTTCTTGTGGGTGGTCACCGGGCTCCCGGGCGTCAACGAGAGCGTGATCCGGCTGATACCGCCGGAGGTCTGGGACGGGGTGACGATGAACCCGTGGCCACCGGGTGAGAACCTGCAGCCCCTCGCGAAGTCCGCCTGACCACCGGCTCCGGACCAGTACCGTCCACCGATCGTCTCCGATGCCGCCTGCCCGTAGAGGTCGACCTCGCTCGTGGCGTTGACCGAATGGAGATTGTGCTCCTGACCGATCACGCGCGGGTCGTTGACGATGTCCACCGGGAGCATGGCGACCGACGGGTTGTTGTGCAGCCAGTCCATGAGCTTCTGCGACCCCACCGCGAAGGTGGTGACGTGCTTGAACGGCCGGCCGGTCTTCCGTGATCCGTCGATGACGCCGGCGTCCACGAGGTCCATCACGCCGTCCGACAGCGCCTCGGTGTGGATCCCCAGGTTCTCGTGCGCGGTGAGCCGCGACAGCACCGCGTTGGGGAGCTTGCCGACCCCCAGTTGCAGACAGGCCCCGTCCGGCACCCGCTCGGCGATGTGGTCGGCGATCGCGTGCTCGATCTCGCCGGGCACGGGCGGCTCGATCGAGATCATCGGGGCGTCGTTCCGCGTCACGCCCACGACCTGGGAGATGTGGATGTGGTTGCGCCCGAAGGTCCGGGGCATGTTGGCGTTGACCTCGACGAAGAACGGCACCTGTCCGATGAAGGACGCCACGTAGTCGGCGTTGGTGCCCATCGAGAAGAACCCGTGCTCGTCGATCTCGGAGACCGTGGTCACGGCGAGGCCGGGCGGGCTGAACTCACGCAGGGTCGCCGGCACCTGCGCGAAGTCGACCGGAACGAGATCGCACGTGCCCTCGTGGAAGTTCTTCCGCGAACCGGGACCGAGGAAGTAGTCCACGTGCCGGAGCCTGCCCGGGTACGCACCCTCCATGAAGGGCAGCGATTCCCAGGGGTCCATGTGGTGGATGGTGACGCCGGAGAACCCCTCGGCCCCCGCGTCGAGGGCGCGCAGCAACGCCGGGGGCGCCGCGTTCTGGATCGGCGAGATGATGTGCATCCCCGGGGTGACGTGATCGAGTACCGCCTCGGCGGGCAGCTCTTCATAGTGGATGTCCTTGATCACGGTCGCACTCCGGTGGTCGGGGATGGTGGGGACGTCCGCCCGGCGGGCGGGTCATGCCAGGGCCGGGATGACCTCGCGTTCGAACAACTCGAGCCCCGAGGTGTCGGTGGCGATCTCTGGGAAGTAGAACACCCCGTAAGTCATCCCCAGACCCTCGAGTTCGCGGAGCTTGTCCACGATCTGCCCGGGCGTGCCCACCGCGGGCAGCCCGCGGTACGCGCCGAGCTGCCGGTCCGCCTCGTCCGCGCCCACGTGGCGGGCCATCCGGTCACGGAGGAACGCCAGCCTGTCGGCGACGTCCTTCTCCGTTTCCCCCACGGCCACGTTGTAGTTGGCGGTGCGCGTGATCTCGGACGGGTCCCGGCCCACGTCCGCGCAGTGTGCGAACAGGACCTCCGACTTGTGGGCGAACCCCTCGGGGCTGCCGTCGAAGTTCGTGTAGTCGGCGTGGCGGGCGGCGATCCGGAGGGTCTTGCGTTCGCCGCCCCCGGCGATCCACATCGGGATGCCACCCTCCTGCAGTGGCCGTGGTCGCACGATCGCACCGTCGACCCGGAAGTGGTCACCCTCGAGCGAGACGATGCCGTCGGCCCAGGCCTCGGTCATGATCCGCACGCCCTCGTCGAGCATGGCGATCCGCTCACCGGCGGAGGGGAACCCGTAGCCGTAGGCCCGCCACTCGTGCTCGTACCAGCCGGCCCCGATCCCCATCTCGACGCGTCCGCCGGAGATGTGGTCCACGGTCGACGCCATCTTCGCCAGGAGCGCGGGGTTGCGGTACCCGAGACAGGTACACATCTGACCCAGCCGCACCCGGGAGGTCACCGCGCCGAGGGCGGACATCAGGGTCCAGGCCTCGTGGGTGGCCTCTCCGGTGGTGAGCGGTGCGGTGTGCATGTGGTCGTACACCCACACCGACTCCCACGGGCCCGCGTCGGCACGGGTGGCGAGGTCGGTGATGACCGGCCAGTGGCGGGCGGGGGGCACGTCGACCAGGTCGAGCCGCCAGCCCTGGGGCAGGAAGAGTCCGAAACGCATGCCCCCGACACTAGCGCCGTGGGCCACCCCGGGAGAGCCGGTCAGGCGGTGGACAGGACCGCGCCGATGCCCTCCGGCTCGTCCTCGCCGTCGAAGTACAGCGCCACGTATCGCCCCGCGACCTCGGCGACCTGCATCTCCATGTCGTACACCAACCGCAGGACGTCGGTCCGCATGATCTGCGCCGGCGTGCCGTCGGCGACGATCGAGCCGTCCTTCATGGCGATGATCCGGTCCGAGTAGGCGGCGGCGATGTTGATGTCGTGGATCACCAGGACGACGGTCTTGTCCCGCTCCGCGGCGGTCCGGCGCAGCAACCGCATGATCGAGGTGGCGTGACGCAGGTCGAGGTTGTTGAGCGGTTCGTCGAGCAGGACGTAGTCCGTGTCCTGCGCGAGAACCATGGCGATGTGGGCGCGTTGGCGCTGGCCGCCGGAGAGCTCGTCGAGGTAACGGTCGGCCAGGCCCTCCAGCTCCATCGCCGCCAGGGCGTACCCGACGTGCTCGTCGTCCCCGGGGGTGGGTCGGCCACCGTTGTGCGGGAACCTGCCGAAGGCCACGAGTTCGCGGACCGTCAGGCGGATGGAGACGGCGTTCTCCTGACGCAGCACCGCGAGGCGTCGCGCGAGCTCGCGGCCGCCGTTCACGGACACATCGACCCCGTCGACCAGGACGTGTCCGGAGTCGGCTCCCTGGAGTCGGCTCATGACCCCCAGCAACGTTGACTTGCCGGCGCCGTTGGGTCCGATCAACGAGGTGACGCCGCCCTGGGCGAAGCACGCGGTGACGTCGCGGAGGACCTGTGTCTCGCCGTATGACGCGCACACCGAGTTCGCCTCGATACCGTCCCCGGTCGGGCGCTCGGCCGGCCACGGGGTCGCGCTGGTCCGGTCACCGCGGCGACGGAACGGGAGGAGGGACATGATCTGCTTCTTTCGTCAGCGTGCGCGGTTGGTCAGGAGCAGGAACAGGAACAGCAGGCCACCGACGAACTCGATGACGATGCTCAACGCGGACTCGACGCCCAGGGCGCCGAGCACCAACTCCCCACCGGCCAGCGCGACCACGCCGAGCAGCGAGGCGACGGGCAGCGTGAAGCGGTGGAGGGTGGTCCCGAGGAGCGCGTAGGCGGCGTTGGCGACGATGAGCCCGAAGAACATCACCGGGCCGATCAGCGCCGTCGACGCGGAGACGAGGAACGAGACCACCACCAGCACGACGATCGTCACCCGGCGGTGGTTCACGCCCAGGGCGACCGCCGGGTCACGGCCGAGGAGCATCACATCCAGCCTGCGGCCGAGCAGCACGACCACACCCAGGCAGGCGGCGACGATGAGTCCGCACGCGACCAGGACGTCCGGCTGCACACCCCGGAAGCTGGCGAACATGGCGTCCTGGACCCGCAGGTAGGCGGCCGGGTCGAGCAGGCGTTGGAAGAACGAGGAGATCGAGCGGAAGAACACCCCGAACACCACGCCGACCAGCAACAGCAGGTGGATGTCGGTCCTCCGCCCACCGAGCAGCCAGAGGTAGAGCGCGGTCGAGGCCACGACCATGATCGCCGTCTGCCCCAGGAATCCGGAGAGGCCGCCGCTGATGAGGCCGCCGGCGAGGGCCTCGGGACGCGGGACCACGAAGAACACGAGCATCGTCTGGACGAGCAGGTACAGCGAGTCGAAGCCCATGAGTGCCGGGGTGAGGATCCGGTTCCCGGTGACGGTCTGGAACAACACCGTCGACACGCCCACGGCCACGGCCACCAGGACGATCGCCACGGCATGGCGGGACAACCGGTCCAGCGAGTAGTGCCAGGCCCTGGAGCCCACGGTCTCCGGGAGGCCGGTCAGGACGAGTGCGGCCAGCGCCCCGACCGCGACGGCGGCGCAGACCAGGGTGACCAGCCACCGGCGTCGTCGGTCGGACTCGGTCCGTGTCCGCCCACGCCGGAGCTGCTGCGGCGGGCGCTCTGCGGTAGGGGTCTCAACCATTGCGCACCGCCCGCAGCATCATCGCCAGGAATACGGCCCCGCCGATGATCCCCACCAGCGTCCCCACGGGGATCTCACCCGCACCGGTCGAGCCACCGGCGAGGATGCCCGGGAGCGACCGTCCGACCATGTCGCAGACGAGGACGGTGACCGCGCCGAGGAGCGCCACGAGCGGCAGGCCGCGGCGCGCGTCGTCGCCGACGAGTCTGGAGACGACGTTGGGGACCACGAGTCCGAGCAGCGGGAGGGCGCCCACGGTGACGACGACGACGGCGGCGACGGCCGCCACGATGGACATTCCCAGGGCGACGACCGTGCGGTGATCCACACCGAGGCCCGTGGCGACGTCCTCCCCCAGCCCGGCCACGGTGAACCTGTCCGCCGTGATGTAGGCGATCACCCCGAGGACGGCCACCAGCCAGAGCAGTTCGTACCGCCCGGCGAGGACCGCGGAGAAGTCGGCGAGCATCCAGGCGTTGAGCATCTGGAGGAGATCCCGGGACAGTGCCAGGAACGCCGCGACCGCACCCACGACAGAGCCCAGCATGATGCCGATGAGCGGCACGATGAAGGAGTCGGAGACGGCGACGCGACGGATGCACGCGAGGAACAGCGCGGTGCCGGCGAGGGCGAACACCATCGCCACGAGCATCTTCACCACGATCGGGGCGCCCGGGGCGAGGATCGCCACCACGACCAGGCCCAATCCGGCGGACTCGACCGTCCCGGCGGTGGAGGGCTCCACGAAGCGGTTGCGGGTGAGCAGCTGCATGAGCTGTCCGGCGACCGCCAGGGACGCCCCGGCGAGCGCTGCCGCCGCGGTCCGGGGCAGGCGGGCCTCGAGGAGGTAGACGCGATGCGCCTCGGTGAGGCCACCGGTGAGGACGTCCCGGACCGTGATGTCGGCCGCGCCGACGAACACGCTCGCGACCAGTGCCACCAGTAGTGCGGCCACGCCGAGAACCGGCCAGGGCGCCTGGTGCCGTGGCCGGTTCTCCGACAGGGTGGTGGTCACGACCGGGTGCTCCCCGCGGTCAGGAGACTGCCGAGTCGATCTCGCCGATCATGGCGTCCAGGACGCCGAGCCCGCCGCCGATGAGGTACCAGTTCTGCCCGTCGAGCATGTGGACGTTGCCGTTGGTCGCGGCGGAGGTCCGGTTGAACAGGGGGTTGTCCAGCAGCGCTGTGGCCGCCTCACCCTCGGCACCGATCGCGGCGTCCCGATCGATCACGAAGACGTGATCGGGGTTGAGCTCGGCGATCTGCTCCCAGCTGAGCGGTGCGCCGTGCCTGCCCTCGGCGGCGACGTCACCGGCCGACTCCATTCCGAGTTCGTTGAAGATGATGTCGAACCGGGTCCCGGGGCCGTAGGCCGTGACCTTGCCGCCCGAGGTCATGAGCACCAGTGCCGTTCCGGCGTCCTCGGCCTTGGCACGCGTCTCGGCGACCCTCTCGTCGATCTCAGCGAGCTGCTCCGCCGCCTTGTCCTCGGCACCGAACAGGGCGGCGATCTCCTCCACCTTGGCGCGGTTGGACGCGACCGTGTCGGAGGTGTCGGGATCACCGGCGATCACCTGGTCCGAGATCTTGGCGAACTCGGGCTCCATCGCCTCCGTGCGCGCACCGAACAGGATCAGATCGGGGCCGAGCTCGGCGATGACGTCCATCTTCGGCTCCTTGAGGCTGCCGACGTCCGTGTACTCATCGCTCGCATAGGTGTCGAGCGCGTCCGGGAACACCCCGGTCTTGGTCAGGCCCACCACCCGGTCCTCGAGATCCAGCTCGTCGAGCGTGTCGGCAGCGGCGTGGCTGGTGAGGACGACCCGCGCGGGCCCCTCACCGTCGGTGCCGGTGGACT
Organism: Dietzia sp. B19; assembly: GCF_014145155.1. Lineage (NCBI taxonomy): Bacteria > Bacillati > Actinomycetota > Actinomycetes > Mycobacteriales > Dietziaceae > Dietzia > Dietzia sp. B19. The sequence goes on from NZ_JAALED010000001.1 coordinate 6,425, forward strand.
GCGCGTCGGAGCTTCCGCAGGCAGTGAGCGCGCCGCCGGTCAGGGCGAGGGCGGCTGCCGCGGCGACGATCGTGGGGAATCGGTTCACAGTGTCTCCAGGGGCTTAAGTCAGTAGGTTAGGCTCACCTTAACCACGCCGTGTGCGCAGGGGCAGAACCAAGGTGTGCCTTCCCTCAGAAGCGGGTGGTGGGGACCTCGCGCCGACTGGCCCGCTCCCGTGGCCACGGGACCCCGGCGCGAGTACGATCACGCCATCGGAATCCCGTCGCGAAGGAGGCCCGGCATGCCCACCGCGGAGGTCCGGAGGGCGATGCGCGCCCAGGACCGGCGACGGTTCCTCCCCCCTGAGGTCGCGGGCGACCACCGCCGCGACGCTCCGCTGCCGATCGGCCACGGGCAGACGAACTCGCAACCCTCCACCGTGGCGGACATGATGACCCTCCTCGAACCGTTCCCCGGGATGCGGGTCCTCGACGTCGGCTCCGGCAGCGGCTGGACATCGGCGATCCTCGGCGAACTGGGCGGACCGGGGTCCGCCGTGTACGCGGTCGAGCTGGTTCCGGAGCTGGTCGAGAGGTCACGCGCGGCCCTCACCCAGCCCTGGGTGCGGGTACACCAGGCCCGGCCCGGAGTGCTGGGCCTGCCGGAGTACGGCCCCTTCGACCGGATCCTCGTCTCCGCGATGGGCGAGGCCCTCCCTCAGGAGCTCGTGGACCAACTCGCAGAGGGCGGTGTGATGGTCGCGCCCTGGCGGGACGTCATGCACAGGGTGCGGCGCACGAGCGGGGAACTCGAGGTCACCGACCACGGTGGATACCGCTTCGTCCCCCTGCGCCACACCCGATTCTGACCTGCACAATCGGACGATTATCCTGGACGGAAGTTTTACCCGCCTTACAGATCCAGGAGCGTCGATGCCCGAGTTCGTCTATGAGGACCTCCTCCCGGTCGGTGCGGACACCACCGACTACCGCCTCCTGACCACCGAGGGCGTCTCCACCGTCGAGGGCCCGGACGGCACGACCTTCCTGCGCGTGGATCCGGAGGCGATCCGCCTGCTCACCGAGACGGCGATGCACGACATCTCGCACTACCTGCGCCCCGACCACCTGGCCCAGGTCGCCAAGATCCTCGACGACCCCGAGGCCAGCGACAACGACAAGTTCGTCGCACTGGACCTGCTCAAGAACGCCAACATCGCCGCCGGCGGGGTGCTTCCGATGTGCCAGGACACCGGCACCGCCATCGTCAAGGGAGAGCGTGGCCAGCACGTGCTCACCCCGGGGCCCGACGAGCAGGCGGTCGCCCGCGGCGTCTACGACGCGTTCACCCGCCTCAACCTGCGCTACTCGCAGAACGCCCCCCTCACCATGTGGGACGAGAAGAACACCGGCAACAACCTCCCGGCCCAGATCGAGATCGGCGCCGACACCACTCCCGGCCACGAGAACAGCTACAAGTTCCTGTTCATGGCCAAGGGCGGCGGCTCGGCCAACAAGTCCTTCCTGTACCAGGAGACCAAGGCGATCCTCAATCCCGAGCGGATGATGCAGTTCATCGAGGAGAAGATCCGCTCGATCGGCACCGCGGCCTGCCCGCCCTACCACCTGGCGATCGTGGTGGGCGGCACCTCCGCCGAGTTCGCGGTCAAGACGGCCAAGCTCGCCTCGGCGCACTACCTGGACGAGCTCCCCCGCGAGGGGGCCATGTCGGGCCGCGGATTCCGCGACGTGGAGCTGGAGGAGAAGGTCTTCGAGCTGACCCAGCAGATCGGGATCGGCGCGCAGTTCGGCGGTAAGTACTTCTGCCACGACGTCCGCGTGGTGCGCCTCCCCCGCCACGGGGCGTCACTCCCCGTCGCGATCGCCGTCTCCTGCAGCGCCGATCGTCAGGCCAAGGCCAAGATCACCCCGGAGGGCGTGTTCCTCGAGCAGCTCGAGTTCGATCCCGGCCGTTTCCTGCCCGCCACCACCGACGCCGAACTGGACGCCGCGACGCACGGCGTGTCCGGGACCGGCAAGGGAGCGGCGGTGAGGATCGACCTCAACAAGCCCATGGCGGAGATCCTCGCCGAGCTGAGCAAGCACCCGGTCAAGACCCGTCTGTCCCTCACCGGTCCCCTGGTGGTGGCCCGCGACATCGCCCACTCCAAGATCAAGGAGCGGCTCGACGCCGGCGAGGAGATGCCGCAGTACCTCAAGGATCACCCGGTCTACTACGCCGGACCCGCCAAGACCCCCGAGGGGATGCCGTCGGGATCGTTCGGCCCCACCACCGCCGGCCGCATGGACTCGTACGTCGAGCAGTTCCAGGCCGCGGGCGGCTCGATGGTCATGCTGGCCAAGGGCAACCGCTCGAAGCAGGTCACCGATGCCTGCGCCACCCACGGCGGCTTCTACCTCGGCTCGATCGGAGGCCCCGCCGCGCGGCTGGCCCAGGACTGCATCAAGCACGTCGAGGTGATCGAGTACGAGGAACTCGGCATGGAGGCGGTGTGGAAGATCGACGTGGAGGACTTCCCCGCGTTCATCGTGGTCGACGACAAGGGCGAGGACTTCTTCGCCCACACCGGCGAGGTCACGCTGACGGTGGGCAAGCGCCCGGGTCTGTGACCTGTGCGGGCCTGTGACCTGCGGGGGCCACACACGCGCGGGCTATGTGACCTGCATGGGTGACCGCCCGGGGGGTGGCGTCACGAGACTCCCCGGGCAGCGGCCTCCAGTGCGGCCACGTCGAGTCTGACCATGTCCATCATCACCGTGAAGGCCCGTGCGGTGGCCGCCTGGTCCCCCGAGCGCCACAGCTCGTACAACGACTCCGGTGCGACCTGCCAGCGCACTCCGTAACGGTCGATGAGCCAGCCGCACTGCACCTCCCGGCCCCCGCCGGCCAGCAGGCCGTCCCAGTAGTGGTCGATCTCGTCCTGGTCGGCGCACCGGATCTCCAGCGAGATCGCATCGGTGTACTCGACCCCCGGACCCCCGTTGAGGGCGAGGAAGGCCCGACCGTCGAGCTCGAACTCCACTGTCAGGACCTCGCCGGCCTTCGGCCCCGGCGTGTCGACCGGGGACTCGTCGACCGAGATGACGCGCGAGTTCGGGAAGACCGAGCAGTAGAACTCCGCGGCCTCCTCCGCCTGCCCGTCCATCCACAGACACGTGACGAACCTCGACATGTCGCCCCCTCCTCCCGCCCCGACGGGCGTGGCCCGGATCCAGTGTCCCCCGACCGCGGCCCCCGCGGAACACCCTGGAGTGTCGCGATCCGGCAACGACGTTCGGCGCCGGTCTGGCCGCGACTAGGATCTACGTGCATGAACAGGATCACGCGTACCCTCGCCGCAGTCACGGTCGCCGCGGCCGCCACCGCCGGGCTCTCCGCCTGCGGGACGGACGGCGAATCGGGCCGGGACGAGGCGACCGGGGTGTCACCGACCACCTCAGAGGTGATGTCCACGACGACCTCGGCCCCCGTCCCCGGGCCCGCCGATTCGACGGTCGACGTCCCGGCACCCGTGGCGGACCGCTGGAACGACCTCGGCGGCGAGGCGG
>NZ_JAALED010000190.1:0-1703 GCF_014145155.1 Dietzia sp. B19
GCCCCGGCGGCACGGCTGGTGCCGGCGCGCGTCGACCGCGGTCGCACGGCCGACACCTCGGACCACCCGGTGGGTGGCACGGGGGTGCGGCGGTGGAGTCCGTACCAGCCGGCGAGCATGGCGACGCCCATGAGGAACCCGGCCCCCACCACGAGGCTCTCCCCGGAACCGCCGAAGGTGGGTGCGCTGAGGAGGACGACGACGACGAGGACCGCGGCCGTGATCCGGGAACCGGATGCCCGGCCCTTCCCGATCAGCGCCTCCCCCTTGGAGACCTCGTCTCCGGCGGAGCGCAGGAGCAGCCACATCAGTGCGTACAGGAACACCCCGGCCCCGCCCCAGAGGGCGGCGATGACGAAGGCGATGCGGAAGAGGACGGGGTCCACCCCGTAGCGACGGCCGAATCCGCCACAGACGCCGGCGATCTTGGCGTCGTCCGGGGTCCGGACGGGTCGGGTCCGCCACAGGGAGCGGAGCTCTGATGGGACGTCGTGGGTGCTGGTGCTGGACATGACTCCATCGTGGTGGGCCGGCCGTGTTTCCACATCGGGGGCCGACCCTGATATTCGACCCTGAGAGCACCCGGCGGGGATGATGGCGGCATGGTCGACACCGTCGTGGGATTCCTGAGCTCGGACGACCCTCTGCGGTTCTTCGGTGTGACGATGGTCGGCGTCAGCGGACGCACCGTCCTCAAAGTGCTCCTCAGCGTGGCGCTGCTGGTGGTGCTGTCGCTGTTCAACTCCGCGTCGCGCACGATCATGCGGACGGTCACCGGCCCCGCGGGATCCGCATCCAGATTCTGGACCAAACAGGGTCTCCAGCTCCTCACCGCGGTCGTGGCCGTGCTGGGTCTCTTCTCTATCTGGGTGACGCCGGGGACCGACCTGACCGTGGGGATCGGGCTCGTCACCGCGGGGCTGGCCTTCGCCCTGCAGAAGGTCATCGCGAGTCTCGCGGGGTACTTCGTCATCCTCCGGGGCAGGGTCTTCGCCGTCGGTGACCGGATCGCCGTCGGGGAGGTGCGTGGCGACGTGATGTCACTCGGCTTCCTGCGGACGACCGTCATGGAGATGGGGGCCCCGTCGTCCATGACCGGATCGGAGACCGGGAACTGGGTACCGAGCCGCCAGTTCACCGGGCGGGTGGTGACCGTGTCCAACGGCGTGATCTTCGACGAGGCCGTCTTCAACTACTCCCGCGGCTTCCCCTTCCTCTGGGAGGAGATCTCGGTCAACCTCCCCTTCGACGTCGATCTGCGCGCTGTGGACGAGATGTTCTCCGCGTGCGCCGAGCGGCACACGCGCCGACTCAGCGACGAGGCGATGGCGAGTATGCAGCGGATGAGCCGCGTCTACGCGGTCGACGTCCGCGAGTTCGGACCGCAGGTCTTCGTCTCCCTCCAGGAGGACTGGATCCTCGTGACCGTCCGTTTCGTCGTCGGCAGTCACGGGGCGCGGGCGGTCAAGGACGCGATCTCACGTGACCTGGTGGCCGGGCTGAAGGAACTCGGGATCACTCCGGCGAGCGTGGCCTACGACATCCGTGCGGTGGGCGGGACCGCTCCCGGGACGGACGAACCGGGGGAGATCCCCGATACCTCTCGGGGTCGCGATCTGTGACCATGGCGGTATGAGTGAGAACGCGACCGATCAGGTGTCGGCCCCCGCGCCGCGACCGCCGGTCGCTCCACGGCCGCCCGT
>NZ_JAALED010000191.1:0-7769 GCF_014145155.1 Dietzia sp. B19
CGGCGGTGTGCGCGACCCGGAGTTCGGGGCGCCTGACCGGGCTGGCGGACTTCGCCGAGCAGGCGCACCGGTTCCTGGAGGCGCGGGACGAGGACTTCGCGGACCTGCTCGCGCAGGTCGCCCCGCGGTGAGTCAGGCCCGTGAGTCCCCGCCCCGGCGAGTCCCTGCCCGGTGGGTCGGGCCGCCGTGGGTCAGAACGTCTTGGCGTCGATGACGAACCGGTAGTGCACGTCCGACCGGACCACGCGGTCATAGGCCTCGTTGATCTTGTCCGCCGAGATGAGCTCGATCTCGGCGGTGATCCCGTGCTCGGCGCAGAAGTCGAGCATCTCCTGGGTCTCGGGGATACCGCCGATCATGGACCCGGTCAGGATCTTGCGCCCGGCGGCGACGGACCCGGCCCGCACCGACATCGGCTCGGTCGGGATCCCGATGTTGACCAGCGCCCCGCGCGGCTTGAGCGTGGCGAGGAACCGGTCCAGCGGCAGGTTCGCGGACACCGTGTTGAGGATGACGTCGAAGGTGCCGCGCAGTTCCCGGAGCGTGGCCTTGCCCTCGTCGCCGGCGGTCGCGTAGTGCTCGACGGCGCCGTACCGCAGCGAGTCGTCCCGCTTGGAGGTGGTCTGAGACAGGACCGTCACCTCGGCGCCCATCGCCACCGCGAGCTTGACACCGACGTGCCCGAGCCCGCCCATGCCGAGCACGGCGACCTTGGTGCCCGGGCCGACGTTCCACTGCCGCAGCGGCGAGAACATGGTGATCCCCGCGCACAGCAGCGGCGCCGCCGCGGCCGGGTCGAGTCCGTCCGGAACGGACACCACCATGGGCTCCTCGACCACGATGTGGGTCGAGTACCCGCCCTGGGTGACGGGCCCCTCCGGATGGTCCTCGGGCAGCGGTGAGCCGTAGGTCGCCACAGCCCCGCGCTCGCATTCCTGCTCCTGGCCCGCGGTACAGGACGAGCACTCGTGGCAGGCTCCCACCAGGCACCCGACGCCGACGCGATCGCCGACCGTGTACCGGGTGACCTCGGAACCGACCTCCTGGACGATGCCGACGATCTCGTGTCCGGGCGCCACGGGGTAGGCGGTCTGACCCCACTCGCCGCGCACGTGGTGGATGTCGGAGTGACAGATGCCGGCGTACTCGATCTCGATGAGCACGTCGGCCGGCCCGGTGTCCCGACGCCGGATGGTGGTCTTCTCCAGAGGCGCGTCCGGTGCGGTGGCGGCGACGGCGGCGACGTCCATGTGATCTCCCTTGGGTCGAGCGGAACGTGAACTGGCTGTTGATCCCGTGGCCGCCACAGTAGAGGCGATCGTGCCGTCCCCGCTCGTCCGACGAGGTCACGGATGGCCACGGGCGGTGCAGCCGCCTCCCCGGGGGTGACGGCGGTCAACCCCGTCGTTCGACCACGCGGCCGATGAGACGCGTCCCGGCCAGGAAGGGGACGCGGGTGAACCGCTTGGAGTACCAGGTGGCGGTGCTCAGCGCGTCGGGAGTGATGACCAACCGCCGGGCCTGGATGGCCCGCACCGATCGCGCGGCGACCTTCTCCGAGGTCAAGGGGGTCTTGGAGAGGAGCATGCGCGCCGCCTCGTCGGCCTTCGGGTCGTCGCCGGAGAGGGAATCGGCGAGTCCGGACCGGAAGAACAGGGGGCATATGACGGACGCGCTGATGCCGCGGGGGCGAAGCTCGGCATCGAGGGTTTCCGCCAACGCGACCGCCGCCGCCTTGGTCGCGTTGTAGGCGCCCATCTGGGGCGCGTGCACCAGACCTGCGGCGGAGGCGGTGATGACCACCCGGCCGCCTCGCCCGAGCTTCGGGACCAGCGTCTTGCACCCGCGGACCACGCCGAGCAGATTGATGTCCACGATGCGCTGCCAGCTCTCCATCGAGGTGGCGTCCAGCCGCCCGCCGACCGCGATGCCGGCGTTGTTGATGAGGATGTCCAGCGAGTCCACGGCACGCGCGGCGGCGGCCCAGTCGTCGTCGTCGGTCACGTCGAGCCTGCGGTAGCTCCACTGGCCGGAGAGGCCGGTCACGGCGGGTGGGGCCTCGGCGTGCAGGTCGGTCAGGATGACCTCGTCGCCGGCCGCCAGGTACTCGCGGGCGAGCGCCAGACCCAGCCCCGAGGCGGCGCCGGTGATGAAGACGCGGCGGGTCATCGGACGGCCTCCTGCGGGATCTGCGCGTCGAACGCCATGTCGCGACGCTGGTCACCGAAGGTCAGCTCGGGGATCTCGGCGAGGTAGTTCTGTACATATGTCCAGGGACGGTCGGTTCCCTGCCTCGGGAAGCGGTGCACGCCGCGCTGGACATACCCGGCGTCGAGGTCCAGGAGCGGGCGATCGCCCTTCACCTCGGGCGGGATCGGGGCGTAGATTTTCTCCCCGTTCCTCTCGCCCGCGCGCCACAGCTTGACCATGTAGCGGGAGACCATGTCCGCCCGCAGGGTCCAGGAGGCGTTGACGTACCCCACGGTGAAGCTGAAGTTGGGCACGCCGGCGAGCATCATGCCGCGGTAGGTGGTCAGGTCGGCGGGCTCGAGCTCGCGGCCGTCGATGCTCAGGGTTCCGCCGCCGAACGCCTCGAGTTCCAGGCCGGTGGCGGAGACGATGACGTCCGCCTCGAGCTCCACGCCCGAATCCAGGCGGATACCGCGTTCGGTGAAGGTGTCGATGTGTCCGGTCACCACGCGCGCGCCCCGTTGCATCGCCCGGAAGATGTCCCCGTCGGGGGCTTTGCACACCCGCTGGTCCCAGGGCTTGTACGACGGGGTGAAGTGCTCGGCGATCTGCTCTCGGGAGATGTAGCGGCGTTGCAGGAGTCGCAGCCCCTGGGTGAAGGCCCAGGGGAACCGCTGAGCGACGAGATACTGGACCATGTCGCGAGCGCCGTGGGTGAAACGGGCGGCGCGGTAGGCCGGTTGTGCCGGCAGCACGCGTTGCCACACGGCGCTGATGATGTCCTTCTCGGGGAGCGGGGCGACGTAGCTCGGGGTCCGCTGGAGCATCGTGACGTCGGCGCCGAGGTTCTCCAGGGCCGGGACGAGGGTGACGGCGGTGGCTCCGGAACCGATCACGATGAACTTCCGCCCCGCGTAGTCGACGCCTTCGGGCCATAGCTGGGGGTGGATGATCTCGCCGACGAACTCCTGCTCGCCCGGGAAGTCGGGTCGGAAGCCCTGGGAGTGCGAGTAGTAGCCGGACCCGTAGTGGACGCGGCGGGCCCACACCGTGCGCTCGGTGGAGCTCCCGTCCTCCGCCCGGACGCTCGTGACCTTCCACAGGCCCTTCTCGCTCTGCCAGTCCGCGTTCTGTATCCAGGACCCCAGATGCAGGCGTTCGAGGACTCCGCACTCGCGGGCGGTGTCGCGGATGTACTCCTTGATCTCCTCACCCTGCCCGAGGGTCGAGGAGTGCGGCCAGGGGCGGAACGGGAACCCGAACGTGGCCATGTCCGAGTCCGACCGGATCCCCGGGTAGCGGAAGGTGTTCCAGGTGCCGCCCAGGTCGTCCTGTGCGTCGTGGACCTCCCACGACCAGTGGGGGAAGGTGGTGGAGACGTGGTGGGCCAGGTCGATGCCGGAGATGCCGGCGCCGACGATCAGGAGGTCCAGCGGGTTCTCGGGTGCGCCGGCCGGTGGGCGGCGGTCAGCAGAGGCTGTCATACGGAGGACGATAGTCCCGATCCCGCCGAACAAGTTGCCGAAACGCGCCAAGAGGTTGCTCTATCGCGCCATGTGGCGGAGAGTTCTGAGGTGGCATACGTCAGATCTGCAGGCCTGAGGGGCGTCAGGGCGGTGATCGATGCGCTGGGTGGCGACGCCGACGACCTGGCCCGGCGCAGTGGGCTGCCGGGCGGCGCCCTCGACAGCGACGAGATCCTGGTGCAGGATCTCGCGATCGGCTTCCTCCTCGAGACGGCGGCCGTCGAGTTGCGCTGCCCCGACTTCGGCCTGCGGGTGGCGTTGCGTCAGGACCTCGGTCTGCTCGGCCCCGTGGCCGCGGCCATCAGGCACGCCCCGACCACCACCCGGGCGTTGGAGATGACCTCCAAGTACCTGTTCTTCCACGCCCGGTCGCTCGAGATCACGGTCGTCCCGGATCCGGAGGCGGACCCCGGTGTGCTGGGGGTGCGGTTCGGTTACCGGGACGACGCGGCCGCGCTGCCTCCCCAGGCGGTCGACATGGTCCTGCTCTTCCTGCACCGGTCCATGCTCGCCCTCCTCGGGGGGGAGTACGGACTGCTGTCGGTCGAGCTCCCGAACCCGCTCAACACGGTGCCCGCTCGCTACCGGGAGCTGTTCTCCGCCCCGGCGAGACCACTCGCGTCGGCCGCGATGCTCCGCGTCCCCGCCGCGCTCCTCGGCCGGGAGATCACGGGCGGCGACCTGATGGCCCACGAGCTGGCTCTGAGCTATCTGGAACAGCACGGTCCCGCACGGGACCAGACGTACGCCGAGCGGACCAGGACCCTGCTCCTGCGGTCCCTCGACACGGGGACCTCGACCCTCGGCGACGTCGCCGCACTCCTCTCGGTCTCGCCGCGGACCCTGCAGCGGCACCTCACCGGTGAGGGCACGTCCTTCTCCGGGATCCGGGACGAGGTGCGGCGCGATGTGGCCGCCCGATTGTTGGCCACCACCGAGATCCCCCTCTACCAGATCGCCTCGGCCCTGGCCCTCGACGACGTGACGACGTTCAGTCAGTACGCGCGCCGGTGGTGGGGGGTCACGGCCAGGCAGTTCAGGGCCGACAGGAGGGGTCCGGGCGCCGTGGGTCGGCCCGCGATCGAACTTTCCTGACGAGTGTCAGCTGGACTCGCTATGATCCAGATCACACCGCCCCTGCGTCCCCGAGGACCCCCATGGCCGACACCGTTCGCGAACAACTCCGCCGTCACGCCGACTCCGACTCCCCGGCGATCCGCTACGAGGACCTGACCATCTCCTGGCGCGAGTACATCTCGGCCGCCGACCGTCGCGCCGGAGCACTCGACGCGATGCTCGACGACTCCCGACCCCGGCACGTGGGCACGCTCCTGGAGAACACCCCGGAGATGCTCTACGCGCTCGCCGCGGGCGCTCTCGGCGGCGTCGTCATCGCGGGTATCAACGCGACTCGTCGCGGTGAGGGGCTGGCCCGCGACATCAGGCGGGCGGACTGTCAGGTCCTGCTCACCGACTCCCAGCTCGCGCCCCTGCTCGACGGGCTGGACCTGGGCGATGTCAGTGTCATCGACACGGACTCCGACGAGTGGGCGGCCACGGTCGCCGCGTCGGAGCCCCCGGCCGATCCCCCGGTGGCCGATGCCGGCGACCCGTTCATGCTCATCTTCACCTCGGGGACGTCCGGGGACCCGAAAGCGGTACAGGTCGGCAACTTCACGGTCACCATGTCGGGCGAGGCGCTCGCTCCGTCCTTCGAGCTGACCTCCGAGGACGTGCTGTACCTGTCCATGCCGCTGTTCCACTCCAACGCCATCATGAGTGGCTTCTCGCCCGCGATCGCCGTGGGCGCCACCATGGTGCTCGCCCGACGCTTCAGTGCGACCCGCTTCGGCGACGACATCCGCAGGTACGGGGTCACGTACATGAACTACGTGGGGAAACCGCTCGCGTACATTCTCGACATCCCGGCTCGCCCCGACGACGCGGAGACCACCCTGCGCGCGGCCTTCGGGAACGAGGCCGCGGCCAAGGACATCCCCGCGTTCGCCGAGCGGTTCGGCTGCACCGTGCGGGACGCCTACGGCTCCACCGAACTCGCGATCATCGTCGTCCGGACCGAGAACTCGCCGCTCGAGTCCATCGGCGAACCGTTCCCGGGGGTCGCGGTGTACGACCCGGTGACGGTCACCGAGTGTCCCCGCGCGATCTTCGACGACACCGGTGCGGTGGCCAATCTCGACGAGTGTGTGGGCGAGCTGGTCAACACCGAGGGAGCCGGCTTCTTCGCCGGCTACTACAACAACGAGCAGGCCACGTCCGATCGCATGCGGGACGGGATGTACTGGTCCGGCGACCTGGCCTACCGCGACGCGGACGGCAACGTGTACATGGCCGGTCGCAGCGGGGACTGGCTGCGGGTCGACGGGGAGAACATGGCCGCCGGGATCGTCGAGGAGATCCTCCTCCGACATCCCGCGGTCTCCCGGGTGGCGGTGTACGGGCTGCCCGACCCCCGCGGCGTCGGCGACCAGCTCGCCGCGGCCGTGGTGGTCCGGCACGACAGCGAGCTCGAGCCCGCCGGGTTCGAGGAGTTCCTGGCCTCCCAGCCCGATCTCTCTCCCAAGGCGTGGCCGCGCTGGGTCCGGGTCTCCGATGCGCTCCCCACCACGGCGACCAACAAGATCCTCAAGAGAGCCCTGGTCGAGGACGGGGTCGGCGGCACCGCCGGCGGTGCCGACACCTGGTGGGAGCGGGAGGAGCGAGGCACGTCCTATGCGGTCCTCGCCGACTCCCGCGCGGGTACCGCGGTCTGATGGACCGCGCCTGATGGTCTACGTCGTCACCCGCTTCGACTTCCGGGCGCCCGGCGCGGACGCGGCCGAGCGCCGGGACCGCTACCGGGCGGCCCTCGCCATGGCCAGGTACGCGGAGGAGTCGGGCCAGGACGCCGTCAACCTCTCCGAGCACCACGGCTCCGAGGACGACTATCTCCCGTCGCCGCTCATCGCTGCGGCGGCGGTGGCCGCGGTGACCGAGCGGATCCAGATCGCGGTGTGGGCCCTGCTCGCGCCGCTGTACGATCCGGTCCGGCTGGCCGAGGACATCGCGGTCCTCGACCACGTGGCGTCCGGGCGGGTGAGCTTCACCTTCGGGCTCGGCTACCGACCGGTCGAATACGCGATGCACTCCCGGGACTGGAAGGGGCGTGGGGCACGGCTGGAACAGCAGTTGGAGACGATGCTCGCGGCGTGGGCGGGGCAACCGGTCGGCGACGATCCGGTCGACGGTTCGCCTCGGTCGCGCGTGACACCGGGACCATTCTCGGATCCGCACCCGCTGATCTTCCTCGGCGGCGCAGGCGCGGCCGCCCGTCGGGCCGGGCGCCTGGGCATGCATTACCAACCGCAGGTCAACGATCCGGAGCTCGCCGAGTTGTACCGGGCCGAGTGTCGCGCGAACGGGCATGAGCCCGGCCTCGTGGTGACCCCGGTCTCTGGTCCCGCCGCGGTATTCTGCGCGCAGGATCCCGACGAGTTCTGGGAGAGGTACGGCGGGTACCTCCTCGCCGACGCGGAGGCCTACCGTGCCTGGCAGACGGCCTCCGGTCGCAACTCCTTCGTCCACTCCGACGCTCGCTCGGTCGAGGACCTGCGCGCCGAGGGGGTGTACCTGGTGGCCACCCCGGACCAGCTCGTCGAGCGGGTCCGGTCTCGCGAACTGGGCCTGATCGCGGGCCACCCGATGTGCGGCGGGATGCCGATCGACGCCGCGTGGGAGTCGTTGCGACTGCTCGGGGAACGAGTGCTGCCGCACGTTCGGTGAGAACGCCGGGATCGGGGTCCGTAGTCTCGGGCGAATGGGAAACGACACGGCACTCAACGACACGGCACACGCCGTCCGGTACTGGTCCATGCCCGCCGCGTTGGGGGCGATGGGCGCGCTGCACTTCGTGGCGCCCCGACCCTTCGACGGGCTCATCCCGCCGGAACTGCCGGGGAGCGCCCGGGCGTGGACCTACGGGTCCGGCGTCGCTGAGATGGCCGTGGCGGCACTGCTGGCCGTGCCGCGGACACGGGCCCTGGGCGGGGCGGC
>NZ_JAALED010000192.1:0-4227 GCF_014145155.1 Dietzia sp. B19
CGTCGAGCGCGGCCACCCGGCCCTGCATGGGCGCCCGCCAGCTGTGGCAGACCGCCAGCGCCAGGGCGTCCGCGGCGTCCGCCGGGCTCGGGGGCTTCTGGAGGCCGAGGATCCGCGTGATCATCAGGGTCATCTGCTTCTTGTCGGCGCGACCGCTGCCCGTGACGGCGGCCTTGACCTCGGAGGGGGTGTGGAACGCGACCGGGATGTCCCGGTACGCCGCGGCCATGGCCACGACCCCGGCCGCCTGCGCCGTGCCCATCGCGGTGGACACCTGGTTCTGGGCGAACACACGCTCGATGGCCACCACGTCGGGCCGGTGAACGGCCATCCACTCGTCGGCCACCTCGTGCACCGCCCGCAGGCGACGCTCGAGCGGTTCGTCCGCACTCGTCCGCACCACGTCCACGTCGAGAGCGGTGACGGCGCGGCCCGGTGCCGTCTCGATCAACGCGAGACCGCACCGGGTCAGCCCGGGGTCCACTCCCATGACGCGCATCGAACCTCCGCCGACCAGTGGTAGAACCTACGTTCGAGACCCTACCAGCGACGCGGCCGTCAGGAGTCCAGGGCCGCCAGCACGTCGTCGGGGATATCCACGTTCGAGTAGACGTTCTGGACGTCGTCGGAGTCCTCGAGCGCGTCGATCAGGCGGAAGATCTTCCCCGCCCCCTCGGCGTCGACGGTGACCTCGACGGAGGCCCGGAAGCCCGACTCGGCCGAGTCGTAGTCGATCCCGGCCTCCTGGAGCGCCGTGCGGACCTGGACGAGGTCGGTGGGTTCGCAGATGACCTCGAAGCGGTCGCCGAGGTCGTTGACCTCCTCGGCCCCCGCCTCGAGCACCGCCATCAGGACGTCGTCCTCCTCGAGCTCGCCCTTGTCCAGGACGATCTCACCCTTCCGGGCGAAGAGGTAGGCCACGGAGCCCGGGTCGGCCAGGTTGCCGCCGTTACGGGTCATGGCCGTGCGGACCTCCATGGCCGCGCGGTTGCGGTTGTCCGTGAGGCACTCGATGAGCATCGCCACGCCGTTCGGGCCGTAGCCCTCGTACATGATCGTCTCCCAGTCGGCGCCGCCGGCCTCCTCGCCGGCGCCGCGCCGCCGCGCGCGCTCGACGTTGTCGCCCGGGACCGAGTTCTTCTTGGCCTTCTGGATGGCGTCGAACAGCGTCGGGTTGCCGTCGGGGTCACCGCCACCCGTGCGGGCCGCCACCTCGATGTTCTTGACGAGTTTGGCGAAGAGCTTGCCGCGCTTGGAGTCGATCGCCGCCTTCTTGTGCTTGGTGGTGGCCCACTTGGAATGGCCTGACATGGGGAGTTCCGCCCTCCGGGGTGTCTGGGGTGAGGCCTGGATGACCTCCGGGTGACTTACGGGTGTCGCTGACGGCCCACTCTACGAGGTCGCCGCCCTGACCATGTCGAGGAAGTACCGATGGACGCGCACGTCGTCGGTGACCTCGGGGTGGAACGAGGTCGCGAGGGCGTTGCCCTGGCGCACCGCGACCACGTGATCCTCGCCGTCCGAGGCGCGGACGCCGGCGAGTACCTCGACGTCCGGTCCCACCGTCTCCACCCACGGTGCCCGGATGAAGACCGTCCGAAACGGGTCGGGGCCGAGGGCGTCGACGACGAGGTCGGCCTCGAACGAGTCGACCTGCCGCCCGAAGGCGTTGCGCCGGACGGTCATGTCGATGGCGGAGAACCACGTGGCGTCCGGGCGGGTGTCGAGCACCACGGAGGCCAGCAGGATCATCCCCGCGCACGAGCCGTACACGGGCATCCCGCCCGAGATCCGCTCGGACACCGGCTGGTACATGTCGTACACGTCCAGTAGGCGGCTCATCGCGGTCGACTCACCGCCGGGCAGCACGAGCCCGTCGACCGTGTCCAGCTCCGATCGGCGGCGCACGGTGACGGCCTCCGCCCCGACGGTCTCCAGGTGGCGCAGGTGTTCGGCGACGTCGCCCTGGAGGGCGAGCACGCCGATCCGGGGGCGATTCGCCGCGCTCACCTGTGGTCCCCGCGGGAACCGGCGTCCCCGCGGGCGGCTGCGGTGCGGTCGGACCCGGTGCCCGACAGGTCCACAGGGAAGGGCTGCGCCCCCTCCCGGAGGCGACGCGACAACCCCTCCTGGGTGACCGCCGCGACGAGGCGCCCCGTCCGGTCGAAGATGCGGCCCTGGGTGAGGGCCCGGCCGCCGAAGGCGGACGGGGACGTCTGGTCGTACAGCAGCCAGTCGTCGGCCCGGAACGGGCGCAGGAACCACATCGCGTGGTCCAGGGAGGCGTCCTGGGTGGGCTCATCGGGGTGGATGACCTTGGCCGAGCTCAGCAGGGTCATGTCCGACATGTAGGCGAGCGTGCACACGTGGAAGTTGGGGTCGTCCGGCAGTTCGTCCACGCACCGGAACCACACCCTCTGCTGTGAGGCGATCTGCGAGGATCCGCGGAGCTTGTCGGGCGGCACCATCCGGATGTCCCACTGCGCCCACTCGTCCACGAAGACACGGTGGGTCTCGTCCAGGTCCTCGTACCGCGGCGCGGGGATCTCCTCGGCGTCGATCACGTCGGGAATCGGGTCCTGATGCTCGATCCCCTCCTGGTCGCGGAGGTGGAAGGAGGCCGACATCGAGAAGATGGGCTCGCCCTCCTGGATCGCGGTGACCCGCCGGGTGGCGAAGCTCCGACCGTCCCGCAGCCGGTCCACCTGGAAGACGGTGGGAGCCGACGGGATCCCCGGCCGGATGAAGTAACCGTGGAGCGAATGGACGTGCTTGTCGTCGTCGACGGTGCTGACCGCGGCGGTCAGGGTCTGACCGGCGACCTGGCCGCCGAAGGTGCGCTGCAGGTGGGTCTCGATCGGGTGACCGCGGTAGAGATCGCGGTCGATGCGCTCGATCGCGAGGATGTCCTCGATCTTGGCCACCGGTGGGTCACCAGCCCCGCTCGGCGAGCCGGTGCGGCTCCGGGATGTCGTCCACGTTAATGCCCACCATGGCCTCGCCCAGGCCACGGGAGATCTTCGCCAGGGTCTCCGGGTCGTCGTGGAAGGTGGTGGCCTTGACGATCGCCTTCGCGCGCTCGGACGGGTTGCCGGACTTGAAGATCCCCGAGCCGACGAACACGCCCTCGGCGCCGAGCTGCATCATCATCGCGGCGTCGGCGGGGGTGGCGATGCCGCCGGCGGTGAACAGCACCACGGGGAGCTTGCCGTTGCGCGCCACCTCCTTGACCAGGTCGTACGGCGCCTGGAGCTCCTTGGCGGCCACGTAGAGCTCGTCCTCGGGCAGGTTCTGCAGGCGGCGGATCTCCTGGCGGATCTTGCGCATGTGCGTGGTGGCGTTGGACACGTCACCCGTACCTGCCTCGCCCTTGGAGCGGATCATCGCCGCGCCCTCGGTGATGCGCCGCAGCGCCTCGCCGAGGTTGGTGGCGCCACAGACGAACGGCACGGTGAACTCGAACTTGTCGATGTGGTTGGCGTAGTCGGCCGGGGTGAGGACCTCGGACTCGTCGACGTAGTCCACGCCGAGCGCCTGGAGGATCCGTGCCTCGACGAAGTGGCCGATACGGGCCTTGGCCATCACGGGGATGGAGACGGCCTCGATGATCCCGTCGATGAGGTCGGGGTCGCTCATCCGGGCGACACCACCCTGCGCGCGGATGTCCGCGGGGACCCGCTCGAGGGCCATGACGGCCACGGCGCCGGCGTCCTCGGCGATCTTCGCCTGCTCGGCGGTCACGACGTCCATGATGACGCCACCCTTGAGCATCTCGGCCATACCTCGCTTGACGCGTGCGGTTCCGGTGGTGTTCTCGGTGGACTGCGGCTCGCTCACGAAATAGGCCTTTCCTGGCGTCGATGACTCGTAGTAGGCGTCCAGTGTAGGTCGCCCTGACCTCGGTTCCCCAACCGCCGCCCCACCGCGCCGGGTCAGCCTCCCGCGTGTGGGTGGTCGACGAGTTCGACGTAGTCGGGCATCGGGGCGCGCCCCGCGAGTCGGAGCGCCCTGACGGTCCCCTTCTCGCGCAGGGTCCTGGTGTCGCGGACCGCGTCGTTGTAGAAACTCCGCGCCATCGCGACCCTGTCGGACACGTCCTCGAGTTCGGCGGCCAGGTCGACCGGCAGCACGGCGACGTCCAGCCCGGCCAGCAGGGTGCCGAGGGTGTTCTCCGCCCTCTCGGCGTCCGGCGCACCGTCGTCCGCGGGCGGGCCGGGCCGGGCCGGG
>NZ_JAALED010000193.1:0-4862 GCF_014145155.1 Dietzia sp. B19
CGTGACGAGGGCTGCCGCGGCCAGCGAGGCCGATGCGGCGCGGGCGGCACGGGCGGCACGGGCGGCACCGATTATGTTCATCTCTTCATTAAGCCACGCCCGGTGATCATCGGCAGGTCCTTTGCGTATACCAGACCGGGCTCCGCCGCGACCACGGCCTCGACGGCGTTGACCAGCCTCATCGCGGTGACGAGCATGCCGGACTCGTTGTGGTCGCCGTGCTCGGCGTGGTGGGTGAACTCCACGCGCATGGCCGGCTCACCGAGGATGTCGATGCGGTAGCACCCGTCCCCGTGGTCGGGGCGGGGCCAGTCCGGTGCCTGGTCGACGGCGGTGCGGGTGACGTGCTCCAGGACGATGCGGTCCTCGCCGTCGACCTGTCCCACCACCTCGAACCGCAGCGCCGCCTGGGTCCCGGCCGGGACCTCGCACGCCAGCAGCGACAGGTCCCGATCCGCGGGAAGCCGCTCGTGGCGCTCGACCAGCGGTTCGTCGAGCGTCACCTCCAACGCGGCGGCGAGCTGACGGACCACCGACCCCCAGCCCGCGGCGAGCATCCCCGGTCGGAGCAGTGGCGGCAGGGTGTCCATGGACCGACCGAAGCCGAACAGCCGCCGCATGGTCTCGCCCTGGTGGTACACCGAGTAGTCGGCGATCTCGCCCACCCGGATCAGGTCGATGCGCCGGGACAGGCTCGTCATGACCAGCGGCAGGACGTCGTTGGCGAATCCCGGGTCGATGCCGTTGACGTGCAGCGTGGCGCCACCCTCGCGGGCGGCGTCCACGAGTTGGGCGATCATCTCCTCCGGGAGGGTCCCGTGCGGGTACTGGAGCAGGACGGGGCCGGAGGCCACCACGTCGATACCCGCGCGCAGGAAGCCGCGGAAGTCCTCGATCGCCGGCATGAAGCGGGTCTCGGTCTCGGCGGTGTACACGATCGCGTCCGGGTCGAGAGCGAGCAGTGCCGCCCGGTCGTCGGTCGCGATCACCCCCAGATCCCGGCCCAGACCGGCGAGCCGGCCCGCGTCGACGCCGACCTTCGCGGGATCGGAGACGAAGACGCCCACCAGCTCCAGCTCGGGCCGGGCGTCGACGGCCTCGACCGCCATCCTGCCCAGATAGCCCGTCGACCATTCCACGACCCTGATCGGTACATCCCGGCTCGTCATGGGTGAACCCTAACGACCGGGCCGGAGCCGGCGGGGCCCCTTCACCAGATGCTCACGCGCTCCTCGGGGGCGAGCCACAGCCCGTCCCCCTCGGTCACCCCGAACGCGGCGTGGAAGTCGTCGAGGTTCCGCACCACCTGGTTGCAGCGGAACTCCGGCGGGGAGTGCGGGTCCACGGCCAACCGGCGGGCGGCCTCCTCCGCGCGGGTCTTGGTGCGCCACACGATGGCCCAGGAGGTGATGAGCCGCTGGATGCCGGTCATCCCGTCGATCTCGGGGCCCACCTCCGTCCCCTCCGCCGGCTGCACGTCGGAGCCCTCCCCGGTCGACCCCTGCGCCAGCCGGTAGGCCAGCAGCGCGATGGTCAGCCCGCCGAGGTCGCCGATGTTCTCCCCCACCGTGAAGGCTCCGTTGACGTGGTCCTTCGCGGGGTCCAGACCGTCCGGGGTCAGGCCCTGGTACTGGTCGATCAGCGCGTCCACGCGGGTGGAGAACGCGGAGCGGTCGTCGTCGGTCCACCAGTCCACCAGGTTGCCGTCGCCGTCGTACTTCGACCCCTGGTCGTCGAACCCGTGGCCGATCTCGTGACCGATCACCGCGCCGATCGCCCCGTAGTTTGCGGCGTCGTCGGCGTCGGCGTCGAAGAACGGGGGCTGGAGGATGGCGGCCGGGAACACGATCTCGTTCATCACCGGGTTGTAGTAGGCGTTGACCGTCTGCGGGGTCATGTGCCACTCGCCGCGGTCGACCGGGCCGCCGAGCTTGCCCAGTTCGTAGCGGTGCTCGAACTCGGCCGACCGCCGCACGTTGCCCAGCAGGTCGTCCGGGCGCACCTCGAGCGCCGAGTAGTCGCGCCACTTCTCCGGGTAGCCGATCTTGGGCACGAACGCCTCGAGCTTCTCCTGCGCCCGCTCGCGGGTCTCCGGCGTCATCCACGGCAACCGCGCGATGGAGTAGCGGTAGGCGGCGGTGAGGTTCTCCACCAGCTCGACCATCCGGGCCTTGTGTCCGGGCGGGAAGTGGCGGGCCACGTACTCCTTACCCACCTCCTCGCCGAGGGCCGCCTCGACCGCGGCGACGCCCCGCTTCCACCGGGCCTTGATCTCCTCCGTGCCGGACATCGCGGTGCCGTAGAAGCGGAAGTCCTCCTCCACCAGGTCGCTGGTCAGGTAGGGCGCGCGCGAACCGAGGACCCGCCACCGCAGCCATTCCTTCCACGTCTCCAGCGGTTCGGTCGACCACAGTCCGGCAACCGCGGTGAGGAAGTCGGGCTGCATGGCCACGACGCGGCCGAAGGTCTCCTCCGAGCCGCCCACCTCACGGGCCCAGTCGTGCCAGGGGAATCCGGGCGCCAGGCCGGGGAGCTCCTCCCAGGTGACGGGGTTGTAGGTCTTGTCGGCGTCGCGGCGGGCCACCACATCCCAGTGCGCGGAGGCGATGCGGGTCTCCAGCGCGACGATCCGTTCGGCGCGGGTGCGGGCGTCCTCGTCTCCCGACAGCTCCGCGAGCACGAGCATCCGCGCGATGTGATCCGTGTACTGGTCGCGCAGCTCCGCGTACTGATCCTCGCGGTAGAAGGACTCGTCCGGAAGTCCGATGCCGTACTGCACCAGGTAGAGGATGTACTCGGTGGAGTTCTTGGCGTCGTTGTTGACGTAGGCGCCGATCAGACCGCCGACGCCCACCTTCTCCAGCCGCGCCATGGCCAGGGCCAGCGAGTCGGCGTCGGTCGCGCCGTCGATCTCGGCCAGGTCGGGGGCGAGCGCGGCGACGCCCGCGGCCTCGACCGCGTCGGTGTCCATGAAGGAGGCGTAGAACGCCCCGATCCGCGAGTCCACGGGGGCGTCGGTGATGATGTCCCGCACCCGCTCCTCGGACAGGTCGCGCAGCGCGAGGAAGGCACCGTCGATGGGCCGGTCCGCGGGGATCACGTGATCGCGGATCCAGGTGCCGTTGACGTGTTGGTAGAGGTCGTCCTGGGGACGGACGTCCCGGTCGACGTACTGGAGGTCGAGGCCCGAGGGGCGCGAGTCGTCGGTCGTGGTGATCTCGGTCGCTGTCATGCGACCAGGTTACGGAAGGTCCGGCGACCGGTCTCTCAGTAGAAGCCGTTCCGGGCGTTGTACTCCTTGGCGCCCGAATAGGCGTCGACCATCCCCCAGACCCAGAACCCGAGCATGATCGGGATCCCGATCAGGACCACGGACAGCAGGATGCCGAGGAAGTAGCCGGCCATGATGCCGATCCCCTTGCCTGCCTGGCCGTTGATCAGCGTGCCCAGCCCGGGCAGGAAGAAGGACAACACCAGCGAGAGCGCCGGTTCCTTGCGCGACGCCCCGTAGGCCGGCGCGTACGGGTGCATCGCGCCATAGCCCGGTGAGCCGTAGGGCTGCACGCCGTAGGGCTGCGTGCCGTAGGGCTGCGTGCCGTAGGGCTCCGTCCCATAAGGCTGAGTCCCGAACGGCTGGGCCCCGTAGAAATGGGCGCCGTAGGGCTGCTGCTCGAACGGCTGCTGCTCGAACTGCTGCTGGTCGAACTGCTGGTGCCCGAACGAGGGGCTCTCGTAGGACTGCGTCCCGTAGGGAGATAACCGGTCGCCGGAGTCCGACGGGGTGCCGTACGCAGAGCCGTGGCCCCGGGGGTCGTCGCCGTACGACTCGTGGTTCTCGGACGGGGAAGTCATGTCCTCCACAGTAACGCGGAGTGACGGTGTCCCGGTTGCGAGCAGGTCTCAGTTGCGCGCGGTCATCCCGGGCCGGGCCCAGATGTCGGCGCAGTCGACGCAGGCGTCCTCCGACACGACACCGACCCGCTGCAGTTGGCCGTACATCCAGCACCCCAGGCAGAACCCCAGGGCCGCCTCGGCGAGGGCGGCGGCCACCAGCACGCCCAGGACCACGACCCCCGCCCCCGTCAACCCGCCCAGGAACAACCCGAGCGCGACCGAGGACATGACCAGGCCGATCGTCTGGGCGAACCGCTTGGGTGCACCCGCGACCAGCTTGGGCTCGGAGCTGACCCTGGGGGCCAGTACGTGCACCGAGAGCCTGCCGAACGGTGAGTACCGCGGCCCTCCGGCCACCCGGAGGGCGAAGCCGACGACCAGGGGCGCGGCGAGCCAGGTCTGCGCCGGCGGCGGCGCGAGCATCGTCACCACCGCGAGCGTCACGACGAGCCCGGCAGTGCACCGGGCGGCATAGTCGTTGACGACCTCAGGGAACGCGAACACCTCTCGCAGGCTCATGACCGACCTCCTCGACCTCTCGGTACCGTCCGTACCGCCACTCTGCATAGACAGATCTGTCTACCCATGCCCCGAGAGTACGCCTGAACCCGCGAAAGTCCCAGCCCGGTTATCCTGCGGAGCATGGCGCACCGGAGAGCAGCGGCACTTCAGCCCGGCCGTGCGATCGTCGCGGGTCTCGGCCTCGCCCTGGCCGTCGGCGCCTGCGGGCAGGTGACGCCGGGTGAATCACCCACGACCACCACCGGACCGGGCACTGCCCCCACCACGACACCGAGCGTCGCCGCCGGGACTCCCGCCCCCTCCCCCGGCCCGGACGCCACACCGGGGTGTGAGGTCCTGGCCGGGCCGGTCCACAGGCTGGTCACCGGTCAGGTCGACCCGGGAGTCGGCTCCGAGGAGGTGCGGCGCCTGGCCGACGGAGTCGAGGACAACGCCCTGTCCGCCGT
>NZ_JAALED010000194.1:0-1045 GCF_014145155.1 Dietzia sp. B19
GGCGGAGCACGGCGGGGAGCACGTCGACGACGTCCTGGGGCACCACGTAGTCGCGACCGCGGACCAGGGCCAGCGCGCGGGCCGCGGTGACGGCACCCAGGGTGGCCCGGGGGGACGCGCCGTACGCGAGCCACCTGGCCACGTCCTCGAGGCCGTGCCTCTCGGGTTCGCGGGTGGCGACGGTGACCCTGACCACGTAGTCGACCAGTGCGTGGTGGACGAAGACCTCCCGGACCGCGTCCTGCAGCCGGATCAACGCGTCGACCCCGAGGACGCGGAACGGCTCCGGCGGACGTGTCCCCATCCGGTAGACGATCTCCCGCTCCTCCTCGGGGCTCGGGTAGTCCACGACGAGCTTGAACAGGAACCGGTCCCGCTGGGCCTCCGGGAGCTGGTACACGCCCTCGCTCTCGATGGGGTTCTGGGTGGCCATCACCAGGAACGGTGTCGGCATCGGGAAGGTCTGGCCGCCGATCGAGACGTGCCCCTCCGCCATCACCTCGAGCAGCGCCGACTGGACCTTGGCCGGCGCGCGGTTGATCTCGTCGGCCAGCACGAAGTTCGCGAGGATGGGACCGAGTTCGACCTCGAACTCCTCGCGGCCCTGCCGGTAGATCCGGGTGCCGACGATGTCCGCCGGAACCAGGTCCGGGGTGAACTGGAGGCGACGGAAGCTGCCCCCCACGACGGTGGCGAACGTCTCCACGGTGAGCGTCTTGGCGACACCCGGCACGCCCTCGAGGAGGATGTGACCGCGCGAGAGCAGACCCACCAGGATCATCTCGATGAGCCGGTCCTGGCCCACCACGACCTTCTTGACCTCGTACACCGCCTGCTCGAGCAGCCTGGCGTCCGAGGCCGCGGAGGAGGCGGAGACCGCGGGGAGTGAGCCCGGGTCGGCCGGGTGGTCGGTGTGGGGATCGCTCACCGCGGAGGGCTCCTTCGCGAGGTCGGGGGTCTGTGGCCCTGGGGCCGGACCGTCAGTGCGGACTGTGGTCGACAGTACCGGTGTACGGCCGTGCCCGGCCCGACCGATGGTCGGGCC
>NZ_JAALED010000195.1:0-3411 GCF_014145155.1 Dietzia sp. B19
GGGCCGATGGCTGAGCCGGATCGAGCAGTCCGCGCCCGAGGAGGGGCTGGAGGTGGACGCCACCGCAGGTGGGCAGGACCAGCTCGTCGCACTGCGCCTCGGTCGGAGGTCCACGTTGTCGTTAGCCCCCGCGTCGCGGCCGCCAGTCCCGGCCGAGTCCCCGGTCCAGACGACACGTCCGTCGGGCGTCATCGACGCGCCCGCCACGGCTGATTACGTCGCGACTGCGCCCGCCGTGGCGGCTCCCGGAATGGCGGCGGTCACGAGCGCCCCGCTGACGGAGATGCAGGTGGCCTATCTCGTCGGCCGCGCGGACCCGTGGTTGGGTCGCCCGGTCGCGCCGCGCTACCGGACCGAGGTCGAGGTGGACGACCTCGATGTCGTGGCGCTCGAGCGCGCGCTGGACGCGGTCGTGGACGCCCATCCCATGCTGTCGGCACGAGTCGACGACAACGGCCGGCAGGTCATCGACAGCTCCGCACGGCCGAGACTGCAGATCGAGGATCTGAGCGCAGCGACGATCCCGGAGGTGCGCGCCGAGCGTGAACGCCGCCGGGTCGAGGAGATGTCCTGGATCCACGACCCCCAGAGCGGGCAGCCCTGGCTCGAGCTCCGCGCCGTACGGTTGCCGGCGCCGGCCTCGAAGATGTCCCGGTGGATGGTCGTTCTCATCCTCGACATGCTGTTCTGCGACGTGCGTGGAGCGGAGATCCTCGCCCGTGACCTCACGGCGGCGTACCGGGGCGACCCCGTCGACCAACCCCCGGTGGGATTTCTCAGCTGGGCGGATGCCCGCGCCCGTGCCAGCGTCGGTGCCTCGGCGCCACCGCAGATGGGAACGCCGAGACCGCCCGTCCTGCTGCCGGTCCGGCCCCCCGAGAACTCGGGTTTCACCCGTCGACGCCGCCAGATCGACCCGCGGACGACCACGGAGTTGATCCGGCGATGTGCAGTCCACCGGACCACCCTGGACGCGGTACTCGTCACCGCTTTCGGCGCGATCCTGGCCACCGACGACGGACACCGACCGCCGGTCGTGGTCACCGTTCTCGATCGCCCCGCCGAACACCGTGATGTCGTGGGTGAGTACACCTCGACAGTCGTCATAGACCCCCCGGACGGCCGGTCCACGAGCGAGCGCGCCCGGGCCGCGGCGACCCGCCTACTCGAGGGCGTCCGTGATCTCGGACGCGACGGATCCGGCCACGGCAACACGCGGATACGTGAACACCTCCGTTCCGGTGGCGGCACCGGCGTGCTGCCCGTCGTCTACTCCTCGGGCCTGACCGGGTGGACCGGCGGACCGGCCGCGTGTGATGCGCTGGCGGAGTTGGGTCAACCGGTCCACTCGATCAGCTCGACCCCGCAGGTGCTGATCGACCTGCAGAGCTTCCGCGACACCGACGGCTCGCTGCTGCTCGTCCTCGATGCGGTGGAGGACGCCTTCGTCGGCGGCGCGCTGGACAGCATCGTCGACCTCCTCGCCGCGACCGTGACGGCGCTGGCCGACGGAGACGACCGCTGGCACGAGCCCGGCTTCCCCTCGACGGCGACGCCGGGTGTGCCCCGACGCGATGTCGCCGGGCTGGGCCGTACCCGGCCCGCAACGATCTCGGGACGCCGCGCACCCGATGAGGGCGACCGCGGCCTGCTGACCCTCGTGCGCGAGACGGTCGCCGAGGTGCTCGGCCGGACCCCCGGGCACGACGAGCTGGATCGGGGCTTCTTCGAACTCGGGATGACGTCGATGGATCTCGTCCGACTCCGCAGGACACTCGCCGACCGAGGACACCGGGTGGAGCTCGCGGAGCTCTTCGCCCATCCCGACATCCGATCACTCGCCGCGGGCATGCAGGCCACACCGATCCGGGTTCTCAGCCCGGACACGAGCCCTAACCCGAGCTCACACCCCGGCTCGGACCGCGCCGGGCTCGCCACCGATCCCGATGCGCACGATCTGCTCGCGCAGGCCCGTCAGCGCGGGCGTCAGCGCCGCCGCATCCGGCAGGAGACCCTCTCATGACCCGTCCCGTCGATCCGAAACTGGCGCACCACGAGTCGGACATCGCCGTCATCGGGATGTCGTGTCGTCTCCCGGGAGCGCCCGACGTCAACGCGTTGTGGCGACTGCTGCTCGACCGGAGAGAGGGGGTGCTGCGGACCGATCGGGAGTCCGCCCGTCGTGACGGCGCGCCGTCGGAACTCGTCGACCACCCGGGCTTCGTCCCCACCGGATCGGACCTCGGCCCGATCGACGGCGTGGACCTCGCCGCGTTCGGATTCACCCGGCACGAGGCCAGGTACCTGGATCCGCAGCACCGGGTCTTCGCGGAGGAGGTGTGGCACGCACTCGACGACGCGGGCCACGGACACGGCTCGGGCGTGGACCGGGTGGGGCTGTTCGCCGGGTGCTCTCCTTCGGCTTACCTTCACCACGCCTTCCGGCAGTCCTTCGACCCGTCCGGTGGAACCGATCCGGCCAACGCCATGCAGATCGCGCTGGGGACCATGCCGGACTACCTGGCGACCGGGATCGCCTACCGGATGAACCTCACCGGGCCCGCGCAGACCGTGCTCACCGCCTGCTCGACCTCACTGGTTGCTGTCCACCTCGCGGCGGAATCGCTGCGCAGCGGCGAGTCTGACATCGCGGTCGCCGGCGGGGTCACCGTGCGGGTACCCGCGTCTCGCGGGTACGTCCACATCCCTGATGGTCCGTTCTCCGTCGACGGGCACACCCGGAGCTATGGCAGCGGGGCCTCGGGAGCCGTGTTCACCCAGGGGGCGGGCGCGGTCGTCCTGCGCCGGTACGGCGACGCCGTGCGGTCCGGGGACCAGATCCGTGCGGTGATCCGAGGCAGTGCCGTCAACAACGACGGAGCCGCCAAGGCCGGGTTCGTCGTCCCGGGGGTCGACGGTCACGCCACGGTCATCGCCGAGGCACTGGCCGGAGCGGGACTGGAGCCACGGGACATCGGGTACATCGAGGGACACGGGACGGGAACCCGGATGGGCGATCCCGTCGAGGTGGCGGCCTTGCACCGGGTCTTCGGGCGGTCGGAGCGGCCGTGGTGCCGGCTCGGCTCGATCAAGTCCAATATCGGGCACACCGAGGCCGCCGCCGGGGTGGCAGGACTCATCAAAGCGGTGCTCGCGGTCGAACTGGGAGTCATCCCGGCCTCGTTGCACTGCGCCGACCCCAACCCTGACCTCGGGCTCGACGGTTCCGCCTTCCGCTGCGCCGACACCACGTCCGACTGGGAGCCGGAACGGCCCCGCATTGCCGGGGTCAGCTCGCTCGGATTCGGCGGAACCAACGCCCACGTCGTCGTGGCGCAGTCCGAACGCACACCAGGCGCCGACCCCGACCCCCGCCCGCAGCTGTGGCTCCTCGGCGCGGCGAGCCGCACC
>NZ_JAALED010000196.1:0-2998 GCF_014145155.1 Dietzia sp. B19
GGGGATGCGGGTCGTACGCCGGCCCGGTGCCGGTGCGGACGGCCTCGATCCGGGCCCGCTTCTCGCGATCGAACCGCTCCCCGGCGGTGTGCCCGAGCGCCTCGTGGATCGCGGACGCCTCGGTCGAGGTGAGGTGCGCACGGAGCTCGGCCATGCCGTCCACCCCGCGCCGGACACTGACCCGACGCTCACACGCCGCGGCAGCACGCCGGGCCAGGACCCCTTCCGGGTCGAAGTCCGCGATGATGCTGTCGGTCTTGGCCAGGATCGCGTTGCGGCCGGGCCGCTCGCCGGAGTCAATGGAGTCCAGCAGCCAGTCCACGACCAGTCGGTGCACAGCGTCCAGGACGGAGGGATCGACCGTCCGCATCTGCCGGACGAGCATCCCCGCCGTGCGCTCGTCCAGGAGGCCGGACCCCATCGCCTCGACGATCCCCGGGAAGCTGATGACGAGATCCCGGGCCAGCGTGAGCATCGCTGACGCGCGGTGGTGATGAACACCGTACGTGGCGACCAGTTCCGCACAGGCGACGTCGAAGGGGTCGAGCACCGCGTGGTCGCGCGGGCGCTCCGGCCCGTCGGGGTCGTAGTACCCGGCCTCGACGTCTCTGGCGAACTGCTGCTCCTCGCACAGTGCCAGGAGATCGTGGCAGGCCTGCAGACGGGCGGCAGCGGCGCGGTTCTCCGTGCGGAGGGCGTCGAGGGCGGCCAGGCCGGCCGCCGCGATCCCCGAACCGTGTTCTGCCGACATCCGGTTCCCCCTTCTGCGATAGCGAGGCGATCGCTCGTGTGTTCGATAGGGGAACACTAGCAACGGGGTACGACATGGTGATCCGACCACGACCGATGCGAATGACGCGCCGGGGCGGCGGGACTTGCGGTGTCAGCGATGGGGGATGGGGATGGGGATGAAGTGGAGGGAGCGGAGAGAGCCGCTCCGGACCGCTCAGCCGCCCAGCAGGGACCGGTAGTACTCGGCGAGACCGGGGTAGTAGTCGGGTTCGAACTCCAGCGCGTCCGGATCCCGTCCCGCCTCGGCCTCGACCAACCGGTCCAGGTAGTACTCCCACCCGGGACCGATCGAGGAGGCGGACTCGGCGTCCGCGATGTCCTGTTCCAGGGAGATGACGGCCTCGTCGTCGTCGCCCTCGATCCTCACGGTGAGGAGCCACCCGCCCGGACCGGTCCGCACGACCAGGAGGCCCGGCGCCTCGCAGGTCACCACCTCGACACCGTCGACGGGATCGCCGTCCTCGGCGGTCATGGTCAGTTGGACGGTGCCGGACGCCGGGTCGCCCGACCACGGGCCGATCCACCGGGCGGTGCGGGCCGGATCGGTGACGGCGGCCCACGCCTGCTCGCGGGACATGGGCAGGCGGCGGGGGAACACGACGGCTCCCGAGCCGTCGAGGTATCCGGAGGCCGTGGGCGTGGTGGACATGGCGTCTCCTCGCGATCAGAGAGGCGCCGGGAGTGGTGTCAGCGCAGCGCCGGCATCAGCGTATCGCGCATCGGCGCGATGAAACGGCCGAAGTTGTCCCAGTTGTGCAGGCCTGTGGGCAGGTAGTCGACCCGGGCGGGGATGCCCAATTCGTCGAGGCGTCGGTCCATGGCGACGGTGCACGCGTGGGTGGCGATCTCCAGACCGGTGCCCTGGGAGAACCGGAGCAGGTCACGGCCGTTGCGGTCCCATTCGGTGGCGTCGGGCATACCGGTCGCGGTGGCGAGGTACAGGGTCTTGCCGCGGAGCTTCTCGGCGTGGAGCAGCCCGTCGTTCTCCGCGTAGGCCGGGTCGGTCCGCGGACCCCACAGGTTCGCGATGTTCCCGCCGCGGGTCTCGGTGACGATCTTGGCCAGGACGAATCCGAGATCGTCGCGCGCGGTGTAGCAGCCGGCGATCGCGCCGACGGCGGAGAACAGGTCGGGGCGCCGCTCGGCCAGGGTGACCGCGCTGGCGGCCCCCATCGACAACCCGGCGACACCCCGCTTGCCGGTGAAGGGCAGTTCGCCCGACTCGAGCAGCGGGGGCAGTTCCTCGGCGAGGAAGGTCTGCCAGGCGTTGCGGCTCAGGACCGGGTCGTCGTTCTGCCAGTCCGCGTGCAGGGAGCCATCGGCGCGCGCCGGCATGACCAGGGTGACGTGCTCGCCGGCGAAGGCGTCCTGGACGCCCCCCGGCAGGAGCCACCCGCTGGGCGACGGCGAGTCGACGCCGTCGAGGAGGTAGAGCATCGGGGCCGGGGCGTCGGACGCCGACCGCCAGATCTCCACCGGCAGCACCCGGTTCATGGACTCGGACGCGATCCACCACCGCTCGAAGCGGGGGTCGCCGCCGGCCACGCGTGGGTCGCCGATCTCCCTGTGGCGGACCTCGGAGACGGTGACCGGCTCCGCCTCCATCCCGATGGGCGGGGTGGCCAGTGTGTTCTGTGAACCGGTGCCGAGTGGCGGGAGCGTCCCCAGGCCCGCCAACGACTGCGTCCCGGTGGACCCTGTCGAGCCGATGGTCGCCGAGCCGGCGCCGGCGCTGGACGGGTCGACGCTGCCCCCGAGCTCATTGATCGAACCGATATTGCCCGACGAGCCCGACGAGCCAGACGAGCCCGACGAGCCCGGGAGCGACTGTGCGGAGACCGGCATCGCGATGCTGCCGATCAGCCCGAGGGCCAGAACGGGCGCCAGTGTCGGGGCGAGCAGACGGGAGAGCCCCGGGGCGGACCGGCGGGGCGAGAGAGAACGGGGGACGGCGGACGAGCGGCGGTCGGACACGGGGCTCCTAGGTCGAGCGGAACGGGATGCGACCGTCGAACAGGCCCGAGACGGTGACCTGACGACAATAGTGCGCCGCCCCCGCCGCGCGCGACCCTCTACTTCCTGGTGTCGCGGGGGAGCGTCGGCCCGGAGAGGTCGGAGGGGCCCGGCTCCGGGGTCCCCGCGTCCTGCGGGGTGGGGCCCGAGGTTCCCGTCTGCTCCGCGGGCGTCGCGGCGTCCGCGGAACCGT
>NZ_JAALED010000197.1:0-4628 GCF_014145155.1 Dietzia sp. B19
GCCGGTCCCGGTCGCGGCCCCGACCCGGCCCCCCGCGCCCTCGGGGATGCCGAGCTCGGCGCGCAGATGGGGGGAGGTCGAATAGGTCTCGGCGGGCTCGCCGTGCCCCAGGCCGAGCGCCTTGTCGATGAGGCCCCAGCGGGGCAGGTCGTCCCAGTCCACGAGGGTGACGGCGACGCCCTTGCGGCCGGCCCGACCGGTGCGGCCGATCCGGTGGACGTAGGTCTTCTCGTCCTCGGGGCACTGGTAGTTGATGACGTGGGTCACGTCGTCGACGTCGATTCCGCGCGCCGCGACATCGGTCGCCACGAGGACGTCGACGTCCCCGGTGCGGAACGCCTTGAGTGACTTCTCGCGAGCGCCCTGGCCCAGGTCGCCGTGGATCGCCCCCACGCGGAAGCCTCGTTCGGCCAGGTCGTCGGCGAGCTTCTGGGCCGTGCGCTTGGTGCGGCAGAAGATCATCGTGGCGCCGCGTCCGTCCGCCTGCAGGATCCGTGAGACCACCTCGGGCTTGTCCATGGAGTGCGCCCGGTAGACGAACTGGGTGGTGTTCTCGTGCGTGGCGCCGGAGTCGGCGGCCTCCGCCCGGATGTGCGTGGGCTTGGTGAGGAACGTCCGCGCCAGGGTGATGATCGGTCCCGGCATGGTGGCCGAGAAGAGCATGGTCTGCCGTTGCTCCGGGACCATCCGGAGCAGCTTCTCGATGTCCGGCAGGAAGCCCAGGTCGAGCATCTCGTCGGCCTCGTCGAGGACCAGCACCTCGACCTTGCCGAGCACCAGCTTCGACTGGTTGGCCAGGTCGAGCAGACGGCCGGGGGTTCCCACCACCACGTCGACGCCCTTCTCCAGGGCGTCGGTCTGCTGTTCGTAGGGGGTTCCGCCGTAGATGGCCAGCACCTTGAGCGGCCGGGTTCCCGACCCGCCGGGGGCGGTGAGACCGGTGGCGGCGATCTTGAGGTCCTGGGTGACCTGGACGCACAGCTCGCGGGTGGGAACGATGATGAGGGCCCGTGGCGTGCCGTCGAGCTCCCGGGTCACCTCGCCCGTCGAGATGCGGTGCAGGAGGGGGACGCCGAAGCCGTAGGTCTTGCCCATCCCCGTACGGGCCTGGCCGATGAGGTCGGACCCCGCCAGCGCCAGTGGGAGGGTGAGTTCCTGGATGGCGAAGGTGTGGGTGATGCCGCGCTCACCGAGCGCGGTGACGATCTCGGGGCGGACGCCGAGTTCGGCGAAGCTGGGGGAGGAGTCGGAGGACGGGGCGTCGACGACCGCGGTCGTCGTGGCCATGCCGTCGACTTCGCTGGTGGTCACATCTGTAGTGGACAGGGCGGTGCCTTTCTCGTCTCGCGCGCGGGAGGACGGGCCTTCCGATGGACGGCCTCGGCGAGCGGGGCGCGCGCACATTTCCACGCGGATCCTCGGTGCGGGGTCCGACCAGCGGACCGGGCGCGGGTGTGATCCACGTGGGTCCACCCTATCCCGTGACGCCGCGGGACACCGGGTCCGGGCTAGCCTGGGTCCCACGTATCACCGACGACGGCGAGACATGCGCCGACGATGAGAAGGGCAGGCACCGTGGAGGTCAAGATCGGCATCGCCGACAGCAATCGCGAACTCGTGTTCAAGACCGGGATGAACCCGGAGGACGTGCACGCCCGCGTGGAGGCCGCTCTCACCGCGGAGAGCAAGGCAGTGTTGGAGCTGGACGACGAGAAGGGTCGGCGCTATCTCGTGTCGACCGACCGGGTCGCCTACGTCGAGATCGGTGAGTCGGCGCGGCGCGCGGTCGGGTTCCTCTCCTAGGCGTCCGCGGCGGGCCGGTCCCCGCCCTGACGAGGGATCTTCGACAGTCCGCCCCAGCACAGGGTGACGGTCGTGGAGACGGCGTCGGCGCGGGAGATCGGTCGGCCCGCGTCGAGCCAGTGGCCGGCGCTGACCCGGCTCGCACCCACGAGGCCCACCGCGAGCAGACGCGACCGGTGCGCGTCGAGCCCGGAATCGCCCCTGACCAGGTCGTGTACGGCGTCGATGCAGCCGTCGGTGGCGCGGTCGAGCTCGCGCCGGACCTCCTCGTCGCCGGACTCGGAGGTGAACACCAGCCGGAAGCCGCGGGTGTCGGAATCGGCGTACGCGAAGAACGTGTCGACCGCCGCCTCGACGCGACGCCGGTTGTCCGAGGTCGAGTCCAGCGCCGCCCGGATGCGGCCGAGGAGCTCGTCCACGTGATGCCGCAGCACCTCGATGTACAGGTCGCGCTTGGAATCGAAGTGCTGGTACAGCACCGGTTTGGAGACCCCGGCCAGGACGGCGATGTCGTCCATCCCGGAGGCGTGGAAGCCCTGGTCCACGAACACGGTCCCCGCCGCGTCGAGGAGCTGGCGTCGTCGGGCTCCTCGGGGCAGCCGGGTCGCCCTGGCGCGCCCCGGAGCCGTCGGGGACGGTCCGCCCGGGCTTGTCATCGTCTGGCTCCTGTCCTCCCGGACGTCGGGTCGACGGTCGACCGGGCCAGACGGACAATACCCGTACGGGCGGAGTGCCGGAGAAGGCGACCACCTCGGGATGTGGGATCGTGGAGACCTTGACTCGAGCCTGACCGGAGCGGACGTGGAGGTGTGCGGATGAGCGACGGCCGTCGCCGGACGTCGGACGGTGTCGACGCCGGGTCCACCTCGCGGGCTGACGCTCCGGCACACCGCGGGGACCGCTCTCCGTACTACCCTCCCCACGGTGAGCCGCTGCGGGCCCCGTGGGATCCGGCGGAGGAGACGACCCCCGGTCGTCGTCGCTCGGTCCCCGGCGCCAGGGACCACCTGCGTAAGCAGAGCCCCGTCGGTCGGTTCTTCACCACGTGGGGCTGGCGGGCGTACGCGATCCCGGTGCTGGTCGTGCTCACGGCACTCGTGATAGCCGACTCCGTGACGGGTACCGGGGCGGGCGACGGCGCGGCCGTCGGCGAGGCGGAGGAGACGCCGGCGCTCATGGGGGAGCCACCCCGGGGTGAGGTGCCCCCGAGCGGGGAGCTGCCGGACGGTGGACCGTTCGCCGAGGCCGGCGAGGGTCGGTTCCGGATCGTGCCCGGGGGCACGGACCGTGTCGGGCGTCCCGACGCCGAGCAGTTCACCTACACCGTCGAGGTCGAGGAGGGCGTCGACACGACGGACTTCGGTGGCGACGACTCGGTGGCCCGGATGGTGGATGCGACGTTGGCCAATCCCAAGAGCTGGACGGCGGACGGGGCCGTGGCGTTCCGGCGCACGGCCCGGGACGAGCCCGCGTTCCGGGTGACACTCGCCAGTCCCCTCACGGTCCGCGAGAACTGCGGATACGAGATCGAGCTCGAGACCAGCTGCTACAACCCGTCCACCGAGAGGGTCTACCTCAACCTGGCCCGGTGGATCCGGGGTGCGCGGTCCTTCCAGGGGGACATCGGGTCCTACCGCCAGTACCTCGTCAACCACGAGGTCGGCCACGCGATCGGCTACCCGGATCACGAGCCGTGCCCCGCGGACGGAGCGCTCGCGCCGATCATGATGCAACAGACCCTCGGGGTCGCCAACAACGAGATCTTCCTGCTCGACAACGAGGGTGTGGTCCCGGACAACGACGACACCTGCCTGTACAACGCGTGGCCGTTCCCTGACGGCCCGCCGGTGGCCCGGTGAACCCCGTGACCGGCGGGGTGTCCGGGGCGCTCCCCCCTCTCGTGGATCCGGTGCCGCAGCTCTCGGCGGAGGAGCGCGCGCGCTACTCCCGGCATCTCCTGCTCGGGGCCATCGGTGACGAGGGGCAGCGTCGCCTGCGCGCCGCGTCGGTGTTCGTGGTGGGCGCGGGGGGACTGGGCGCGCCGGTCCT
The DNA here is from genome assembly GCF_014145155.1 of Dietzia sp. B19. Taxonomy (NCBI): domain Bacteria; kingdom Bacillati; phylum Actinomycetota; class Actinomycetes; order Mycobacteriales; family Dietziaceae; genus Dietzia; species Dietzia sp. B19. The sequence continues at coordinate 3,853 of NZ_JAALED010000197.1, forward strand.
GATGTACCTCGCCGCGGCGGGTGTCGGGCGGATCACCGTGATCGACGACGACGAGGTGGACCTCGGCAACCTGCAACGGCAGGTGATCCACTCCGTACCGGCCATCGGCCGCCCGAAGGTCGAGTCGGCCCGGGATCGACTGGCCGAGTTGGCACCCGGGGTCAGGGTCGAGGCGGTCCACGCCCGTCTCGACGCGGTGAACATCGACGCCCTCCTCGAGGGTCACGATCTGGTGATGGACGGAAGCGACAACTTCGCCACCCGGTACCTCGTCTCCGACGCCTGCGAGATCGCCGGGATCCCGGTCGTCTGGGGGACCATCGACCGCTTCCGGGCCCAGCTCGCCGTCTTCTGGTCGCGACCGCCCGCGCCCGTCGACCCCGTCACCCTCCGCGACCTCTACCCGGCCCCGCCGCCACCCGGTTCCGTTCCGAGCTGCGCCGAGGCCGGCGTCGTGGGCGCACTGTGCGGAACGGTCGGGTCGATGATGGTGATGGAGGCGGTCAAGCTGATCACCGGGGCCGGCCGGCCACTGCTCGGCCGGCTCGTGTTGATGGACCTCCTCGAGACCACCCACCGGACCGTGACCATCCGGCCGGACCCGTCCCGTGCCCCGGTGACGTCCCTGCCGGAGGGCACCGACGAGACCTGCGCGGTCCGACCGGCCGACCTGGACGACGTCCCCACCGTCTCGGCCGCGGACCTCGCCGCGGAACTGGCGGACGCGGGATCGTCCGGGTCCGTCGCGCCCGTCCTGGTCGACGTCCGCGGAGCCG
>NZ_JAALED010000198.1:0-1786 GCF_014145155.1 Dietzia sp. B19
TCCCGAAGCCGATGTACACGCCACCGAATCCGCCCTCGACGGCCTGGAAACCCGAGCCCGACACGGTGAACCCGGTCCGGCCCGAGGTCGACGCCACCGCCCCGCCCAGTGAGCTGGACGCCGTCAGTCGTGCGGCGGCGTTCGCCGGCGCGTCGGCCAGGACGGCGAGCGTCGACGTACCGAGCAGCGCCAGCGCCAGGACGGCGAGCATCCGCATCGCGGACGCCCGCATCGTTGATGACCGGGTGTGAATCACGTGAACTCCTTGACGAGGGCCGACCCGAGTGTCGCCGGGAACGCGGGCTCCGCCGGCGTCCGGGCGGTGCGGAATCGACGTCGATCCGGGGTGACCAACAGGTCCCCGGTGACGGGATGACGGTCGACGAGAACCGGCTGCTGATAGACCTCTTCCACCAGCTCGGCGGTGAGGACCCGGTCGGGTGGCCCCTCGGCACGGATCCGACCCCCGGAGATCATGACGAGCCGGTCGGACCACGCGGCGGCCAACTCCAGGTCGTGCAGGACCACCACCACCGCCCCGCCGGCGTCGGCCACGGTCCGGGCCAGCTCCAGGACGATCTCCTGATGGCGCAGGTCCACCGCGGCGGTGGGTTCGTCGAGGAGCAGCACTCCGGCCCGCTGGGCGAGCGCCCTCGACAGTGAGGCGCGCGCCTTCTCTCCACCGGACAGGGTCGGGAAGGTCCGGGACCGCAGCGAGGAGGTGTCGGTGGCGGCCAACGACTCCTCGATGATCTCCTCGTCGTCGTTCCCCTCGGGCAGCGCTGCCCAGGGGGCGCGCCCCATCGCGACGATCTCCCGCACGGTGAAGGGGAAGGCGACCGAGTTGGCCTGGGTGAGCAGGGCCCGGCGGCGGGCGAGGTCGCCGAGACGCCACCGGTGCAGATCGGTGCCGTCGAGCACCGTGCGGCCGGAGTCCGGGTCGGTGTCCCCCGCCACCACGCCGAGCAGCGTGGACTTGCCCGCACCGTTGGGGCCCACCAGCGCCAGCACCTCGCCTGCGTAGACCTCCAGGTCGACCGCGTCGAGCAGGGTCCGGCCACCGATTCGTACCGTGACGCGTTCGGCGGACAGCACCGGTACGCGTGACCCGGTGACGCTCATCCCCAGCCCCCTGCGGTGCGACGGGTGCGGTGGAGGAGCCAGAAGAAGAACGGTCCGCCGACGGCGGCCGTCACCATCCCCAGTGGCAGCTCCGCGTAGTTCACGGCGGTGCGGGCGAGCAGGTCGGCCGCCAGCAGACACACCGCACCACCCAGCGCCGACGCCGGAAGCAGCAGTCGGTGGCCCGGCCCGGCGATCATGCGGACGAGATGCGGCACCACCAGGCCGACGAACGCGACGATGCCGCAGAAGCTCACCGCAGCGGCCGTGAGCAGGCCGACCAGCAGGATCGAGAAGACACGCAACCGCTCCACGTTGACGCCCAGGTGGCGGGCCGGGCGCTCTCCGAGCGCGAGCAGGTCCAGAGGTCGCGCCAGACGCGCTGCCAGGACCAGCCCGAGCAACGCCAGAGGCGCCACCACCAGGACGTGCTCCCACCGGCTGCCGTTCAGGCTTCCCAGTTGCCAGAACACGATCTCCTCGCGGGCCTGGGTGTCCCCGAGGAACATGAGCAGCGCGAGCGCGGCTCCGGCGACGGCGTTCACGGCGATGCCGGTGAGGACCAGCGTGACCACCTCGGTCCTGCCGTTGCTCCGGCTGAACAGGTACACCGCGGTGGTGGTGATGATGCCGGCGACGAAAGCGCAGACGACGCTGGTCCAGG
>NZ_JAALED010000020.1:0-5806 GCF_014145155.1 Dietzia sp. B19
CGCCCGGTCGCGGTCGGTCAGCATGCCGGCCAGCACCGGTGCGTGCTGGGGGCGCCTGGTGGCACCGAGCACCTGCGCCGAGCGGGCGCGGGTGGTGGGGGAGAACGCCCGGACCCCGCGGACCGCGTCGTCGACTGTCCCGTGCTGGTCGAGGATGTCGACGAGGGCTCCTGCGGCGCCACCCCGGACCTTGGCCAGCAGATCGAGAATCGTCCGGTCGACTACGCGGGCGGAGCCCCGGCGCAGAGTCAACGCGGCCACGGAGTCGTCGTCGGGATCTTCGTCGGCCGCCAGCGCCAGAAGGCGCGGCCGCAGGGGCTCCAGGATCCTCGCGATCCGCCGGTTCCGGCTCGCCCGCGCGGCATGCGCCCAGAGCATCACGCAGATGAGCACCACCACGGCCACGAGGAGGATCCACAGTGAGGTGGTGAGTACCCCGGAGGCCACCTCGGGCGCCACGTCGTCGAGCAGGGAGGGGTGGGGATCGTCGTACTCCGGCATCGCCGCCGAGACCTTTCCCTAGTGCCGGTCGAGCAGGGCGTCGACGCGGCGGAGCAGCTCGCGGGGACTGAAGGGCTTGATCACGTAGTCGTCGGCGCCGGCGGCGAATCCGGAGTCGACCTCGGAGTCCCGAGCCCGGGCGGTGAGCAGTATCACGCGGCACCCCTCGGGTCCCTCGCCGTCGCGCAGCCGGCGCAGCACGTCGAGCCCGGAGAGTCCCGGCATCATCACGTCGAGGATCGCCAACGCGGGCGAGGTGGACCTGATCGCCTCGAGGGCTTCCACCCCGTCGCTCGCGGTGGTCACCTCGTATCCGGCGTTGGAGAGTTTGAAGGCGACGAGTTCGCGGATGTCGTCGTCATCATCCGCGATCACGACAGCCGGCCCAGTCCCCGTCATCACACACCCTTCGCCTCGGCGAGTTCTCGCGTCAAACATTATCGGTGACGGCGGTGACGGCGGTGACGGCGGTGACGTGCGCCAGAGCCGGACCGGACCCGCGGTTCGGGGGGATTACTCCCCGCGGAACTCCGGCTTGCGCTTCTCGGCGAACGCGCGCGGACCCTCCTTGGCGTCGGCGGAGGCGAAGACGCGGCCGCCCACCTCGGCGTCGACCGTGAACGCCTCCTCCTCGTGCATGCCCTCGGTGCGGCGGATCGTCTCGATCATACCCTGCACCGCGAGCGGGCCGTTCGCGGCGATCGACTCGGCGAGCTCGAGCGCCTTGTCCAGCGCGGAGCCGTCGTCCACCACGTGGCCGATCAGCCCGAACCGCTCGGCCTCCTCGGCGGACAGGTGGCGGCCTGTCATGAGGACCTCCATCGCGACGGTGTACGGGATCTGGCGGACCAGGCGCACTGCCGAGCCGCCCAGCGGGTACAGGCCCCAGCGGGCCTCGGACACACCGAATTTGGCCGAGCGTCCGGCGACGCGGATGTCGGTGCCCTGCAGGATCTCGGTACCGCCGGCGATCGCCGGGCCCTCGACCGCGGCGATGAGCGGCTTGCTCAACCGGCGGCCCTTGAGCAGTGCCGGGAGCTTGGTGAGGTCCCACCCGCCGCCGGCGAACTTGTCTCCGGGAGCCTCCTTGTTCATGGCCTTGAGGTCCGCGCCGGCACAGAAGAAGCCGCCGGCGCCGGTGAGGATGCACGCCCGGATCTCCGGATCAGAATCCACCAGGTCCCACGCGGCCTCCATGCCGCGCATCATCGGTCCCGACAGGGCGTTGCGGGCCTCGGGGCGGTTCATGGTGACGATCAGGACATGACCGCGCCGCTCGGTGAGCAGATGCTGGTCCTCGGGCGTGACGTCGGCGGTCATCGTGCCTCCTGAATAGCTGAGTGTGTCGACAGTTCGATGTAACCCACCCCACAGGACGGGAACACGTTCTAGTTTAGGGGTATGGCTTACACCATTGGGGATCTTGTCGAGCACAGTGTCGATCGTGTGCCGGACCGCGAGGTTCTGGTCCAGGGCGATCGCGTCCTGACGTTCCGTGAGCTGGAGGAGCGGGCCAACCGCCTCGCGCACCACCTGAAATCGGTCGGCGTTGGCCCCGAGGGGAAAGTCGCGGTCTACAGCCGCAACACCATCGAGGCCGTCGAGTCGATGGTCGCGATCTTCAAGCTCCGCGCGGTCATGGTCAACGTCAACTTCCGCTACGTCGCGCCCGAACTCGAGTATCTGCTGAACAACTCGGACAGCGTCGTCGTCGTCGTCGAACGTCGCTACACCGACGTCCTCGCCGAGGCCCTCCCACAGACCCCGGGCGTCACCCACGTCGTGGTCATCGAGGACGGCACTGACGGCCCCGACCCGCAGGTCCCCGCCGGCGTCACCGTCTCCCGCTACGAGGACGCGCTGGCCGCCCAGCCCGCCGAGCGCGACTTCGAGGAACGCTCGAACGACGACATCTACATGCTCTACACCGGAGGCACCACCGGCTTCCCCAAGGGCGTCGTCTGGCGGCAAGAAGACGTGTTCATGGTCCTCGGCGGCGGCATCGACTTCCTCACCGGCGAGAAGGTCTCAGGCGAGTGGGAGTTGGCCGACAAGGCCGTCGACGGCGGCGTCCTGGTCCGCGCCGCCCTCCCACCACTCATCCACGGCGGCGCCCAGTGGGCCATCTTCATGGCGCTGTTCGCCGGCCACACCAGCGTGCTCATCCCCGAGTTCGACCCCGAGTCCGTCTGGCAGACCGTCACCGACCGCAAGGTCAACCTCATGTTCATCACCGGCGACGCCATGGCCCGCCCCATGATCGAGGCCTGGGACCCGGAGAAGTACGACGCCTCGAGCCTGCTCTACATCGGCTCGTCCGCGGCACTACTCTCGCCCTCGGTCAAGGACCAGTTCATCGAGGCGTTCCCCAACCTCATGCTCTCCGACGCGATCGGCTCCTCCGAGACAGGATTCTCCGGCCTCTCCACCGCCGAGAAGGGCAAGACCCACACCGGTGGGCCCCGCGTGATGATCGACGGTGAGACCACCGTGTTGGACGACGACGGCAACGAGGTCAAGCCCGGATCCGGAGTCATCGGCAAGGTGGCACGAACCGGGCACATCCCGCTCGGCTACTACAAGGACGAGGCCAAAACCGCCGAGACCTTCCGCACCTATAACGGCAAGCGCTACGCGATCCCCGGCGACGACGCCCGCGTCGAAGAAGACGGCACCGTCACCATGCTCGGCCGCGGCTCGGCGTCCATCAACACCGGCGGCGAGAAGGTCCACCCCGAGGAGGTGGAGGCCGCGCTCAAGACCCACCCCAACGTCATGGACGCGTTGGTGATCGGTGTGCCCGACGAGCGGATGGGGCAGCGCGTGGCCGCCGTCCTGCAGACCCGCGACGGCTCGTGCCCGCCGATCGCGGAACTGAACGAGTACGCCCGGCGCGAGATCGCAGGCTACAAGGTCCCGCGCGCGCTGTGGGTCGAGTCGACCGTCAAGCGCAACCCCGCGGGCAAACCCGACTACCGATGGGCCGCGGAGATCGCCGCGTCCCGCCCCGCCGCCGACACCCAGGAGATCAGCAAGTGAGCATCCGTACCCCACTCGCGGAGGAATTCGGGATCGAGTACCCGGTCTTCGCCTTCACCCCGTCCAAGGCGGTCGCCGCAGCGGTGACGCGCGCCGGCGGCATGGGCGTCCTCGGGTGCGTCCGCTACAACGACGCGGCCGAGCTCGACGAGGTCCTGACCTGGATGGACGAGAACACGGACGGGAAGCCGTACGGCGTGGACATCGTCATGCCGAACAAGGTACCCACCGAGGGCAGCACCACCGACATCGCCGCGATGATCCCCGAGGAGCACAAGGCGTTCGTCTCCCGGGTCCTCGACGACCTCGGGGTGCCGCCCCTCGGTGACGACGCCGAGCACAACGCCGGTGTCCTGGGGTGGCTCCACTCGGTCGCCGAGGCGCACGTCGAGATGTCGCTCAAGCACCGCCCGGTGCTCATCGCCAACGCGCTCGGCTCCCCGCCCAAGCACATCGTGGACCTCGCGCACGCCAACGGGATCAAGGTCGCCGCGCTCGCCGGTGCGAAGAAGCACGCGCTCGCGCACGTGGACAACGGCGTCGACATCGTGATCGCCCAGGGCGGGGAGGCCGGCGGCCACACCGGCGAGGTCGCGACCCTCGTTCTTGTGCCGGAGATCGTCGCCGCGCTAGACGGGCGCGCGCCCGTGCTGGCCGCCGGTGGGATCGGGAGCGGCTCGCAGGTCGCGGCCGCGATCGGCATGGGCGCCGAGGGGGCGTGGATGGGCTCCCGGTGGCTCACCGCCGCGGAGTACGGCGATGACGGCGGCTCCAAGGCGATGCAGGAGGCGCTCGTCGCGGCCACCAGTGCCGACACCGTCCGCACCCGCATCTACTCGGGCAAGCCCGCGCGCCTGCTCAAGAGCAAGTGGACCGAGGCGTGGGCGGCCGAGGGTGCGCCGGGTCCGTTGCCGATGCCGCTGCAGAACATCCTCGTCGCGGAGGCGCACCAGCGGATCTCGGAGGCGCAGGATCCGGAGGTCGTGGCCATGCCGGCGGGCCAGATCATCGGTTCCCTGGAGGGTGTCGTCCCGGTCGCCGAGACGATGGCCCAGATCGTGAGAGAGTACGAGGCGGCGGTGGAGCGCCTGCGCGGCACCCTGGGCTGACCACGCTGACCACCCTCGGCTGATCACGCTGGGCTGACCATCCTGGGCTGACGTCAGCGCGCGTCCGCATTTCTTTCACTGCCGCCCCCGTCGATGAACCCTCGCCCGCACCGATGCGCACGCGAGAGTTCATCGCCGGGGGCGGCTGTGTTCTGGGCGTACAGGCGCGGCCGCGGATGCCCGCCCACGCGCCGTGGGGCGGCTCAGGACTGCGTGATGAACAGGAACATCGCCGCCCAGTGACAGGCGAACGCGATGACCGTGCAGGTGTGGAAGACCTCGTGGAAGCCGTAGACCCCGGGAACGGGATTCGGCCGCTTGAGCCCGTAGACCACGGCCCCGCCCGTGTAGGCCACGCCGCCGGCGACCACGAGTGCGACCCCCACGAGGTTGGCCTCGACGAGGTCGCCGGCGAACCACACCGCCGTCCAGCCCAGGACGATGTACAGCGCCACGTACAACCACCGGGGCGCCGACAACCAGAACAGGCGGAACGCGATACCGATCAGCGCGCCCGTCCACACGATCACCAGCAGGATCGTGCTGGCCGGGGGGTCGAGCGCGGCGACCGTCATGGGGGTGTAGGTGCCCGCGATGAGCAGGAAGATGTTCGAGTGGTCCAGCCGGCGCAACAGCGCGGTGGCCTCCGGGCCCCAGGTACGGCGGTGGTAGAGGGCCGAGATCCCGAAGAGCAGCGACGACGTGGCCAGGAACACCGCGCACGCCCATTTCAGCGCGGTCCCGTCCGCCAGGACGGTGAGGACCACGCCGAGGACCACGGCCACCGGCAGCGTCCCGGCGTGGATCCACCCGCGCAGCAGCGGTTTCTCGGGTAGCGCGGGGACGCCGAAGTCGTCGTCGTCCCCCTCGGGCCTCGGGTGTGCAGCGGAGTTCACACGCAGAACCTACCGCCACCTCACACGGGCGTGAACGTCCTGTGACCGTCCACACGCGCCCACACACGGTCGCCGGCGGGGTCGGGGCCCAGCGCGGTGAGGTCGCGGGCGCGGAACTTGAAGCTCGCCGTGCGCGGCAGCCCCGCGGTCACCCGCAACAGCGACGGCCACTGCTTGGGACCCAGGTCGGACTGCTCGGCGAGGAACTCCCCCATGCCGGCCGCCACCTCGGACGGTTCCGCCCCGTCCCGCAGGACGACC
>NZ_JAALED010000199.1:0-9636 GCF_014145155.1 Dietzia sp. B19
GCGCACGTGGTGGCCACGGGCCAGGGGTTCGTGCCGTGCGAGCACCCCGGGCTGTTGGCGGAGGCGCTGCGGGACCACCACCTGGTCACCGTCCGCGACGCGGCCTCCTCCGGGCTCCTCGAGGGCACGGGGGTGCCCGTCCGCCACGTGGCCGACGACGGGTGGCTGGCGCTGTCCTGCGCGGGGGGAGTGGAGGCCGGTGACCACCCCGTCTACTCCCCCGATCCGGACACCTGCCGCGATCTGGTGGTGTGTGCCCAGTCCGACCTTGTCGAGCCGGAGGTGCTCGCCGACACCCTCGGGCGGGTCCTCGCCGCGTGGGCGGTGCCGGGGGAGCGGATCACCGTGGTCGAGTCGATCCCCGGTGGGGACCGGGTGGTGTGGGACATGGTGTGTGACCGCGCCGAGTCCGCGTCCGGACCCGGTGGTGACGACGACGAGGTGGGTCGCGCCCTGGCGGCCCTGCAGCTGCCCCGCGCGCGCTTCGTGCCGTTCCAGGAACTGTGGTCCACGGGACTGCCCGCCCGGCCCGGGCAGGTCTGGCTGACCAGCCGCTTCCACCCCCATCTCTTCGCGGCGGCCCGCGGGGCCTCGGGTGTGGCCCTGCGGACGGGATCGGATTTCTACGACGTCAAGCACGGGTCGCTGCTGGCCGCCGGGTCGCCGTGGCGGTCGGTGAGAGCCGGGGAGTCGCCGGGGGCGGGGGCCGCGGATGCCCAGGACCCCGGCGCGGCCGGGTCGACGGGGATCCCCGCGATTCCGGACTCGGGCGGCTTCGCTCCCGCGACGGTCGCCGCGTTCGTGTCGGCGGCGGAGCGGGTGGCCCAGGAGATCTACCCGGTCGGTGAGCGATGAGGTGATCGGGACGCTCCACCGCCACGCGTCCAGATCTTTGTGCAACTAGTTGCATAAAACCGTGGGCGGCCGTACGGTCGGGAAAGCCGACCTCATCCCGGTCCCGAAAGGACTGCTCATGGCCCTTCCCTCCGTCCTCGCCGGCCCGCTCACCGTGCCGGTGGTCGCCTCGCCGATGTTCATCTACTCCGGCCCCGAGCTGGTGGCCGCGCAGTGCCAGGCCGGTGTGATCGGCTCGTTCCCGGCGCTCAACGCGCGACCGCAGTCGGTCCTGGGGGAGTGGCTGGACCAGGTCACCGAGAGCAACGCGGCCTTCGCCGCGGCGAATCCGGACCGCTACGTGGCCCCGTTCGCCGTCAACCAGATCGTCCACCGGTCCAACGACCGGCTCGAGCAGGACCTGGCGACCGTCGTCGAGCACGAGGTGCCGATCGTCATCACCTCCCTCGGTGCCCGTACCGAGGTCAACGACGCCGTCCACTCCTACGGCGGGATCGTGCTGCACGACGTGATCAACGACAGGTTCGCCCGCAAGGCCATCGAGAAGGGCGCCGACGGGCTCGTGGCGGTGGCCGCCGGCGCCGGTGGACACGCCGGGACGCAGTCGCCGTTCGCCCTGATCCAGGAGATCCGCGAGTGGTTCGACGGCCCGCTTCTGCTGTCCGGGGCGATCGCGCACGGCCGGTCGATCCTCGCCGCGCAGGCCGCCGGCGCCGACCTGGCCTACGTGGGGTCGGCGTTCCTCGCGACCGAGGAGTCCCGCGCGGCCGCGGAGTACAAGCAGATGATCGTGGAGAGCACCGCCTCCGACATCGTCTACAGCAACCTGTTCACGGGGATCCACGGGAACTACCTCCGGGGCAGCATCGAGGCGGCGGGGCTGAACCCCGACGACCTGCCCGTCTCGGATCCCACGGCGATGGACTTCGGCTCCGGTGGGGGCGCGGACTCCAAGGCGTGGCGCGACATCTGGGGTGCGGGCCAGGGCGTCGGCGCGGTCACCTCGACGGGTTCGGTCCGCGACCTGGTCGAGCGGCTCCGCGCGGAGTACGAGCAGGCGGCGTCCGCTCTGGCAGCGCGCTGACACCGTGTCGCTGAAGTTCGCGATCCTCACCTCCCTCACCGAGCGGGCGGGGAGCGGGATCGAGCTGGCGCGGAGGTTCGACAAGTCCATCGGGTACTTCTGGCCGGCGACCCACCAGCAGATCTACCGGGAGCTGGATCGACTGGGGGAGTCCGGACTGATCCGGGAGCTCCCGCTCGAGGGCGCCCCCTCGCGGGGTAACCCGCGCCGCTTCGAGGTCACCGAGGACGGCCGGAGGCTGCTCACCGAGTGGATCCGCGAGCCGGACGAGCCCGACCCGATGCGGTCCACCATGGCGGTGCGGGTGCGTGCCGCGGCCGCGACGGGGGCGGTCCACGAGGTCCGGGAGGCGCTGACGCACCACCGCGACCAGCGGGCCGCCAACCTCCGCCGCTACCGCGAGATCGAGGACAGGGACTTCGCCCGGCCCGACCCGGGGGACGCCCGCGACCTCCTCCAGCACCGGGTGCTCACGCTGGGCATCCAGGTGGAGCAGGCGTGGGTGAGCTGGTGCGACGAGGTGCTCGAGATGCTGGACCACCTCCCGGCGGGCTGACCGTCGTACCCGCTCACCGCGCCGGCTCATCCCACGAGCGCATCACCCGGGCTCAGCTCGCCAACGCCGCCTCGAGCGAGGCCAGTGACGCCTCGAGGAAATCGCGTCCGAACGGCGGCATCCCGCCGATCTCGGCGGCGAACCCCTCCCGTGTGCGGGTCCAGTCGTACCGGAGGGTGACCTCGGTGGACGCGCCCGCCGGGGCCAGGTCGTACCGCCAACTCCACCCGCCGGTGGAGAGGTGACCGGCCTCGTCGGTCCGGCCGGGCTCCCATTCGATCGTGCGGTCCGGTTCGAATGCCGTGACCACGTTGTGTATGACGTAGTCACCGCCCCCGGCCTCCCTGTACATGTTGATCGCGAAGACGTCCCCGACCCCGCTGATGGCCTCCGTCGTAACCGCGTCGCGTACCCAGTCCCCGGGTTCGGTGTCCTTGTGGCGGGTCGGATCGGCCAGCAGCGCGAAGACCTCCGACGCGGACGCCGGGATCGTGCGACTTGCGGTCATGAAGGTGGCTGGACCGTGCTCGGCACCGGGGTCGTCGGCGTCTGCGGTGGCGGCCATCGTCAGTTCCTCCTCGGTCACTCGACGGTCAGGGATCACTCGACGGTCAGTGATCAGTCGACGGTCAGCAGGATCTTGCCGTGGCTCTCGCCCGACTCGAGCAGGCCCAGCGCCTCCGCTGCCCGCTCCAGCGGGATCTCACGCGAGACGCGGGTGGTCACGTCTCCCGCGGCGATCATCGGCCAGACGTGGTCCACCACCTCCCGGCAGATGCCGGTCTTGCCGCCGGGACCGTCCACCGGGCGGGCCCGGAGGTTGGTGGCCAGCACACCGGCGCGGCGCGGGAGCAGGGCTCCCAGGTTCAGCTCGCCCTTCATCCCGCCCTGCATGCCGATCACGATCAGTCGGCCGTCCGGGGCGAGTGAGGCGATGTTGGGTTCGAGGTACTTCGCGCCCATCACGTCGAGGATCAGGTCGACGCCACGGCCTCTCTCGTCGTCGTCGGTCCACTCCCTGACCCGGTCGGGGAACTCGTCCTCGCGGTAGTCGATCGCCAGGTCGGCGCCGAGCTCGCGACACTTCCGGACCTTCTCGGGACCTCCGGCGGTGGTGGCCACGCGGGCGCCGAGCGCGCGGCAGACCTGGATCGCGTGGGAGCCGATGCCACCCGCCCCACCGTGGATCAGCACCCGCGGGGCCCCGAGCTCCGAATCGCCCCAGCGGGCGTTGGGTGTCAGGACGCCGCGGCCGAGCCCGCCCGTCATGACGAGGTTGGACCACACCGTGCAGGCCACCTCGGGAAGTGACGCGGCCTCGTGCAACGACACCCCGACCGGCACGGGCATGACCTGTCCGGCGGGCACGGCCACCTTCTCGGCGTACCCGCCGCCGGCCAGGAGGGCGCACACCTCGTCGCCGACGGCCAGGCCCTCGACGCCCTCGCCCACGGCGGAGATCCGCCCCGAGCACTCGAGGCCGAGGATCTCCGACGCACCGGGCGGGGGCGGGTAGTGCCCCTTGGACTGCAGCAGGTCGGCGCGGTTGACGGCCGTGGCCGCCACGTCGACGAGCACCTCGCCGGGACCGGGGATCGGATCGTCGACCTCCGTCAGACGGAGGGAATCGGGACCGTTGCGATACTCGATGGCCTTCATGCCCTCGACCGTAGCCGCGATGGCCCCGGTCGGCAGCCGGGCTGGGTGCGGGCGGGCGGGGTCCACTACGATGAGCACCGTCGTCTCCGCGTGTTCCACGTGGAACCACGCACTCGAGCGTGTCGTGGCGGACGACAGGGAAGTGTGGCAGAGCGGCCGAATGCACTCGCCTTGAAAGCGAGCGTGCCTCAACAGCACCGGGGGTTCAAATCCCTCCACTTCCGCACCTGGGTGGGCTCAGGAGTAGAAGCCCTCACGCAGATTGATGCCGTGCTCGACCCACGCCTTGAGTGCGGTGAGCATCATCGTCCACCCCTCGCAGTTGCCGAAGGCGTTCTCCGCGCCGCCGGGCGTCACGCGCCAGGCCCGCTCGGTGATCGTGACCAGAGTGCGCGCGCCGTCGTCGATCGGTTCGAACTCGAAGACCGTGGTGGTCTCGGGGTCCATGGCCTCGACGCCCTCCCATCTGATGACCAGCCGCCGGGGTGGATCGGCCTCGACCACCGTCACCGGGAATCGGCCGGGGAAGTCGGCGAACTCCCACGAGACCTCCGCGCCCGGCTCGAGCCGGCCACGGGCGCCCCCGGTGGTGAAGTAGCGGGACAGTTGCGCGGGGTCGGCCACGGCCTCGTAGACGGCGTCGACGGGCCGCCCCACGCGACCCGAGACGGTGAAGGTCAGTTCTTCCAGCTCACCGCGCACGACCGGCGAGCTCTGTGCCCTCTTCCCCGAGAGCGACCGCACGACGGTGCTGCAGCACCTGCGCGTGCTCGAGCGGGCCGACCTGGTGACGGGGCGCAGGGTCGGCCGCGAGCGCCACCTGTCGCTCGCGCCGCTGCCGATCAAGCGGATCCACGACCGGTGGATCGGCGAGTACGCCCGCGCGGCGGTCGAGTTGCTCGACGAACTCGACGGACAGGGCGCATAACGATCTGTTTACAAACCGCGTGTGCTGCTGGGATGATCTGCGACAGCATCTAGTGAGCGTGCGGGTCCGTCCACCGCTGTTGATCGGCGACCCGGTCCCCACCGCACCATCCGTTGAGCGCGACGAGACGCCGGGAGTGCGCCATGACCGGGACCAGTACCGCCATCCGTCAGACGCGCCGGGGTGTCGCGTGCACCCTCGCGATCCTGCTGGTGTTCTGCGCGGGCCTCGGGGCCGGGACGGGATCGTCGGCGGCCCAGTCCGCCGCCCCGCCACCCGTGCCCCTGCCGTCCGCCGACCCGTTCTACACCCCCGACGGGCCGATCGCCGATCTCGCGCCGGGGACGGTGATCAAGAGCAGGACCATGACCTACGGTTCGCTCGAACTCGCCACACCGCTCACCAGCACCCAGGTGCTCTACCGGACGACCGACCAGGCGGGCGGCCCGAGCGCCACCGTCGCGACGATCCTCAGGCCCCTGGTCCCGGGGCCCCCGAGGCTTATCTCCTACCACATGGCCTACGACGCATTGGGCTCCGAATGCGATCCCTCCTACACCCTGACCGGGAACGGTGCCCCGGGTCGGGCCGCGATCGCGGAGCAGGGCGTCATCGGCGGGTATCTCGCGGCCGGCTACACCGTCGTCGTTCCCGACTACGAGGGACCGGACCTCGAGTGGACGATCGGGCGCCAGTCCGGCTACGCCGCCCTGGACGGTGTCCGCGCCACCATCGACCACGTGGGACTGCCGGCGTCGACGCCGGTGGGGCTGGCCGGATACTCCGGCGGGTCCGTGCCCACCCAGTGGGGTGCCGAGGTGGCGCCGAGCTACGCCCCGGAACTCAACATCGTCGGCGCGGCCGCCGGCGGGCTCCCCGTCAACATCGCACACAACCTCCCGTATGTGAGCGGGAGCGCCACATGGGCCGGGGTCATCCCCGCGCTCGTCGTGGCCTATCAGCGAGCGTATGGGATCGACACCGACAGCTTCCTGTCCGACTACGGCCGTCAGCTCGTCGAGACCGTCAGCTCGCAGTGCATCAACGCCTTCGCCGCCGACTATCCCGGGCTGACCGACGCCCAGATGGTCCGCCTCCCGTACACCTCCCTGTTGGACATCCCCGCCGTGGTCAGCGCAATCGGGGACAACGTGATGGGAACGACGGGCACGCCGCGGGTCCCGATGCTGCTCGCCGTGGGCAACCTCGACGGGATCGGAGACTCGGTCATGGTGACCGCGGACGTCGCCGGCCTGGCGCACGAGTACTGCACCCGCGGCGTCGCCGTCACCTACGCGCAGTACGACCGCCTCGGTCACTCCGAGGCCTTCGTGCCCTTCCAGGCGCAGACAGCCCAGTTCCTCACCGACCGGTTCGCCGGCCTCGCCCCCACCTCCAACTGTCAGGGGTCCTGACCATGTCGACCTTCTTCTCCGCCCGGCCTCACCGCGCACTGAGCAAGGGCTTCTACAAGGACCCCGACTTCGACTACGAGGTGCGGTGTCTTCTCGGCGCCGTCGCCTACGGCGCCGCCGAGGCCGGCGAGATCCTGGCGACCGTCGACGACGTCGGGGACGGCGATCACGACCACTGGTTCCGGGCCTGGCACGACCTCGGGAGCAGGGTCCACGCCGCGGCGGACCGGGAGGCGGCGGCAGGGCGGACGGTGACCGCGTCGGCGGCCTACCTGCGCGCGGCCACCTACCTCGCGGTCGCGGTGAACGCGGCGAGCGGCCTGCAGTCCGAGGACCAGCTGACGTCCACCTTCCGCCTGCAGCGATCGAGTTGGGAGCGCTTCGTCGACACCACCGACCGGATCGTCGAGCGCGTGACGATCCCCTGGGAGCAGGACTCGATGCCCGGGTGGTTCCTCCGGCCGTCCACCGACCCGGGACCCCGTCGGACGCTGGTGATGGTCAACGGCAGCGACGGTGCGACCAGCGGGCTCTGGCACAACGGCGCGGCCGGTGCACTCGCGCGTGGGTACAACGTGCTGCTGTTCGACGGACCGGGGCAGCAGTCGATGCTGTTCGAGCGGGGGATCGGCTTCCGCCCGGACTGGGAGTCGGTCCTCACCCCCGTCGTCGACCTCCTCCTGGGCCGCTCCGACGTGGACCCCGGGAGGCTGGCGGTCTACGGGCTCAGCCAGGGCGGCTACTGGGTGCCGAGGGCGCTGGCGTACGAACACCGCTTCGCCGCCGCGGTCGCGGACCCCGGGGTGGTGGACGTGGCGGCGTCGTGGACCGCGCACATCCCCTCCAGCCTGATGTCGTTGTTCCGCTCCGGCAAGAAGGAGGCGTTCGACCGCGACATGTCCCTGGGGATGAGGTTCTCGTCCTCGACCGCGCGGACGTGGGCGTTCCGTGCGCGCCCGTACGGCCGGACCGGGTACTTCGACACCCTCGCGCAGGTGCACGAGTACGCGCTCACGGCGGACGAGATGGCCGGCATCACCACCCCGCTGCTGGTGACCGATCCGGAGGACGAACAGTTCTGGCCCGGCCAGTCCGAGCGGCTCGCCGCCGGCGCGGGCGGCCCCACCGAACTGGCGCGGTTCACCGCCGCCGAGGGCGCCAACTTCCACTGTCAGCCACTGGCCAGACAACTCACCGACGCGCGGATGTTCGGCTGGCTCGACTCGGTCCTGGCCTGACCGCCAGACCGCGTGACCGCGTGACGGCCTGACCGCGTGACGGCCTGGTCCGCCGCTCGCGGGAGCGCGGTCAGGCGGTCGTCTCGTGCAGATCCGCCGCCGACACGTGGCGGATGATCTCGAGCACGCGGGGATAGGCGCGGGAGTCCCCGGACACGAGCGAGACGTGGTCCTCGTCGTTGAACAGGATCATCTTGGCCTTCCCGCCGGCCCGGGTGACCGCGTCCACGTACCGCTGGGAGTTCTCGGGCGCCACGGTCACGTCGCGGGCCCCGTGCATCGCGACCACCGGTGTGCCGGGGTCGATGTTCTGGATGGGGTCGACCTTCGCGTACCTCCCCGAGACCTCCGACGGGGTGCCACCCATCGCCGTGACGATCCTGTCGTCGCCGTGGGTGGCCGCGTAGACCATGTCCAGGGGGCCGGCGATCGAGACCACCCGCGTCGGGCGGAACGCCGGCTTCGCGCCGACTTCGTCGTCGTCCAGCAGGTGCCGGGTGCCGCCCCACACGGCGAGTTGGGCTCCCGCGCTGTGTCCCACCACCAGCTCGTCGTCGGTGGTGATCTGCGGGAACCTCTTGTCCACCTCGACCACGTGGTCCAGTGCGCTCGCGACGTCGTGGAAGGTGGTCGGCCATCCACCGCCCGACCCCACCCGTCGGTACTCGATGTTGTAGACGGCCATGCCGCGGCTGGCGAGCTTGCGGGCGAGAGGGTCGAACGAGTCGGCCCCGATCTGGTCCTGCCACGCCCCGCCGTGGATGAGGACCGCCAGGGGGATCGAGTCGACCCGCTGCTCGCCGGCGGGCAGGTAGAGATCAGCCCAGTTCTGGTCCGGATCCGGGGAGCCGTGCGTGGGGTACTCGAAGCGCTGGACGGTCACCTCGTCGAGCCTGGCGGGGGCGCCCGGATCGGTCTCCACGACCGGCGCCGCGCCCGTGGACACACAGGCGGATCCCACCGCCAGGACGGTGGTCAGACCCAGGCCGATCCGCGCGGATCTCCTCGTCCGGGAACAACGACGTCGCTGTGGCATGGGCACCAATTTTCTCAGGAAAAGTTCAGGTCGAAGGTGGACCGGCTCGTGCTGGATGCGTCGGCCAATCGCGTCGGTCCGGTGGGGGGCCCGGATCGGGTAATGAAATCCATCTTAGAATGCACGACGCGATATTACTAAGGAGGCCCCCGGTGTGGGAGGTGGTCCACGCCGCGAGGAGGTGGGCGACCCGGGTCCGGGGCGCCCGGAACGGGCGGGGTCCGGGGCGCGCGGAGGGGCCCGCGGGCCGGCTACCGGACGACCCGGACCCGTCCGGGTTCAGGTGCGCTCAGCGGGCCCTCGTCCTCCACGTACCGGAGCAGGGCGTCGATGTCCGTGAGGCCGGCCTCACGGCGATCCCCGCGCTCGGCGAGGGGCGAGCCGTTGAACTCCGGTGAGGCGAGGAACTCGTTGACCACGACGGTGTACTCGCGGGCCGGATCGACCGGTTCGTCGTCGACGCGGAGTTCGGTGACCCTGGCACCGACCGGTCGACGGGCATCCACGGTGTAGCTCACGTTGGACGAGACCGCCGGGCCGTTGTCGCCGATGTCGTCGGCGAAGTGGTCGAACGCCGCCTGGAGCTCCTCGCCGGTCACGGTCACCAGGTAGAGGCGGTCGCCGTAGGGCTGCACGGTGTGCAGGGTCCCGTAGTCCAGGGGGCCCTGCGGCAGGTCCGTGCGCAGCGAGTCCGGGTTGGACAGCGCGAGCTGTGCGCCACGGCCCCGCGTGGCGTGGAGCTGGCAGTCGGCGATGACGTCCGCCAGGGGGGACTCCCCGTTGGCGTCCATCCGCCGGGGGATCGTCTCGGTGGCGGAGCCCAGGGGGGTGCGGGCCGCCGGTGCGGCGGCGGCACCGGCCTGGC
>NZ_JAALED010000200.1:0-2595 GCF_014145155.1 Dietzia sp. B19
CGGCCACCAGCTCGTCGACGAGCCCGAGCTCGTGGGCCCTGCCCGGACGCAGGCGCCTGCCCTCGAGCAGCACCTCCGTCAGGGCCGTGGCCACACCGAGCATGCGCACGGTGCGGACGATCCCGCCGCCACCGGGCAGCAGACCGAGGCTCACCTCGGGTAGGCCCAGCTGGATCGCGGGCGAGTCCACCACGATCCGGTGGTGGGTGGCCAGCGCGATCTCGAGACCGCCGCCGAGCGCGGCACCCGCGATGGCGGCCACGACGGGCTTACCCAGGGTCTCCAGTCGCCGCAGTGGCGCCTTGGCCCGCTCGACGGTGGCCACGGCCAGGTCCGCCCCGTCAGCGGGGATCGACAGGATGTCGGCCAGGTCGCCGCCGGCGAAGAAGGTCTTCTTGGCGGAGGTCAGGATCACGCCGGTGATCTCGTCGACCTCGGAGGCGAGCCTGTCGACGGCCGCCTCCATGGACGCCAGGTAGTCGGCGTTCATGGTGTTGGCGCTCTGACCCGGATCGTCCATGGTGAGGACGACGACGCCGTCGGCGTCGCGCTCGTAGGTGATGGTGTTGGTGAATTCGCTGCTCATTGGGGTTTATCTCGTCCTTGTCAAGGCTGGCGGCCGGGTCGTCTACAGGCGTTCGATGATGGTGGCGATGCCCATGCCGGCACCCACGCACAGGGTCGCGAGGGCGTAGCGGGCGTCGCGGCGTTCCAGCTCGTCCAGGGCGGTGCCGAGGATCATCGCGCCGGTCGCGCCGAGGGGGTGCCCCATGGCGATCGCGCCGCCGTTGACGTTGATCTTCTCCATGGGGACCCCGAGGTCCTTGGCGAATTTCATCGGCACGGCGGCGAACGCCTCGTTGACCTCGAACAGGTCGATGTCGTCGATCGTCAGGCCGGCTTTGGCGAGGGCCTTGCGGGCGGCCGGGGTGGGGCCGGTGAGCATGATCGTGGGCTCCGAACCGATGACGGCGGCCGAGACGATCCTGGCGCGCGGCGCGAGGCCGTTGCGCTCGCCGGCCTCGGCGTTGCCGATGAGCATCGCGGTGGCACCGTCGACGATCCCGGAGGAGTTCCCGGCATGGTGGACGTGCTCGATCTGCTCCACCGAGTGGTACTTCTGCAGCGCCACGGCGTCGAAACCGGCCTGCTCACCGAGCGCCGCGAACGACGGCCGGAGTGACGCGAGATCGTCGGCGGTGGTGCCCCGCCGGATGTGCTCGTCATGGTCGAGCACGACCAGACCGGCGGAGTCGACCACCGGGATGACCGAGCCCGCGAAGCGGCCCTCGTCCCAGGCGGCGGAGGCGAGCTCCTGCGACCGCGCGGCGAACTCGTCGACGTCCCCGCGGGAGAAGCCCTCGATCGTGGCGATGAGGTCCGCGCCGATCCCCTGCGGGACGAACGAGGTGGAGTAGTTGACCCGGGGGTTCTGCGCCCAGGCGCCGCCGTCGGAGCCCATCGGGACCCGCGACATCGACTCCACGCCACCGGCGACGACGAGGTCCTCCCACCCCGCGCGGACCTTCTGCGCGGCCAGGTTCACGGCCTCGAGCCCGGAGGCACAGAAGCGGTTCTGCTGCACCCCGGCCACCGTCTCGGGCAGTCCGGCGGCGAGGGCCGCGATGCGGGGCAACACCGCGCCCTGCTCACCGACCGGACCGACGATGCCCATGACGACGTCCTCGATCTGTGCGGGATCGAGACTGCTGTTGCGCTCGACCAGCGAACGCAGCACGCCGACGGCGAGGTCGATCGGGGCGACGCTGTACAGCGAACCGCTGGACTTGCCCTTACCGCGTGGCGTGCGCACCGCGTCGTAGATGTAGGCCTCGGGCACTGACATGGGTGGGTTGTCCCTTCCGTCCCGAGCCGGTCTGCGACGACGCACTCGAGACACTCACATGGATTCGATCACATATATCTGTGAATTCGGGTTTACTCTGGCCACTGTATCCGCTGTTGTCAAGATCACACCCCGATCCGCCCTCACGAGATCCGAGAGGTCATGACGTCGTCACCACCACTGCCCACGAGGTTCCCGGACGCCCCTCCACCGGGGTCCCGACGTGCGGAGATCGCGCTGGCCGCGGCCGAGGAGTTCACTCGACGCGGATACCACGCGACCCGTGTGGAGCACATCGCGGATCGACTCGCGGTAACCCCCGGTGCGCTGTACCGGTACGTCCCGGGCAAGTACGCGATGTTCCGAGACGCGGTCGCCACGCTCGTCGGGGAACTCGACGCCGCCACGTCCGGTTCCGATGACCTCGATCACCTGGTCGACTCGGTCACCCGGGCGACACTGACCCACCGCTCCCGCGCCGCGCTGTACCGCTGGCAGATCCGGTATCTCACGCCGGAGGACCGGGCGGCGGTCGTGGCGGCCGACATCCGGATCCGCCAGCGATTCTCCGACGCGATCCGCGGACACGGCGCTGTCGCCCGGACCGGGACCCGGGGCGCGGCCGGCGCCATCCTCGCCTGCATCGCCTCGCTCGGCCATCACCGCATCGAGGTCACCGAAGCGGGCGCGGTGGCGCTGATGCAGTCGATCGCGGCGGACCTGGCCGGATCCACCCCGGGCGTCAGGTC
>NZ_JAALED010000201.1:0-7742 GCF_014145155.1 Dietzia sp. B19
CGGGCGGGATCCCGCCGACCGGTCGGTGGCGCTCGGGATGCTCGCCGGGGTCCTGGCGTACACGCTCTGGGGCTTCTTCCCCGCGTTCTTCCCGCTGCTCGAGCCCGCCGGTGCGGTCGAGATCGTGGGCCACCGCATCGTGTGGTCGCTGGTGATCATGGCGCTGGTGCTCACCGTCATGCGACGGTGGCGGGAGCTGTGGGCGCTCGACCGCCTCTCGTGGGCGCGGATCGCCGGCGCCGCCGCGTTCATCACCGTGAACTGGGGTGTGTACGTCCACACGGTCAACTCCGAGCGGGTCACCGAGGCGGCCCTGGGATACACGATCAACCCCCTGGTGAGCGTGCTCCTGGGAGTCCTGGTCTTCCGCGAACGGCTGAACCGCCCCCAGGTGTTCGCGGTGGCCCTCGCCGCCGTCGCGGTGGGGGTTCTCACCGTGGGGTACGGACACTTCCCGTACCTCTCGGTGCTCCTGGCGTCGAGTTTCGGCCTCTACGGGGTCTTCAAGAAGAAGCTCCGGGTGGACCCGGTGGTGGGGATGACCGGCGAGGTGCTGCTCATCGCGCCGCTCGCGCTCGCCGTTCTGGTGTGGCTGGGTGTGACCGGCGCGGGCACGTTCACCGGACACGGGGTGGGGCACGCGGCGTTGCTCGCCACCGCCGGCCTGGTGACCGTGGTGCCGTTGCTGCTGTTCGCGGTGGCCGCCCAGCGGATCCCCCTGGCCACCGTCGGCATGCTGCAGTACATCATCCCGGTCCTGCAGATGGCCTGGGGGATCCTGGTGGTCGGGGAGCGACTGGACGCGGTCCAGTGGACCGGCTTCGCGTTGATCTGGGTGGCCGTGATCGCGTTCACGCTGGCCGGACGGTCACGCCGCCCGACGCATGCTGGCGTTTCGGGTCGTGTCGGATAACCGACCTACACTGGGCCGGACAAGCCGTAGGAGGAATGCTGCGTGGGCGGATCCCAGTTCGTGCATCTGCACAATCACACCGAGTTCTCGATGCTCGACGGGATGGCGCAGATCAACCCGATGTTCGCCGAGGCCTCCAGGCTCGGGATGCCCGCGGTGGGCATGACCGACCACGGCAACATGTACGGGTCCTCGGACTTCTACAAGCAGGCCGTCAAGACCGGCATCAAGCCCATCATCGGTATCGAGGCGTACGTCGCACCCGAGTCGAGGTTCAACAAGAAGCGCGTGCTGTGGGGCGAGAAGCACCAGAAGGGTGACGACGTCGCGGGTTCGGGCGCCTACACCCACATGACCATGGTCGCCGAGAACGCCACCGGCCTGCGCAACCTGTTCCTGCTGTCCTCGCTGGCCTCCTACGAGGGACAGCTGGGCAAGTGGGCCCGGATGGACGCCGAGATCCTGGCCGAGCACTCCGAGGGGATCATCGCCACATCGGGTTGTCCCTCCGGCGAGATCCAGACCCGCCTGCGCCTGGGCCATCACAAGGAGGCCTACGAGGCGGCCGAGAAGTGGCAGTCGATCTTCGGGAAGGACAACTTCTTCCTGGAGCTCATGGACCACGGGATCGACATCGAGCGGCGGGTCCGCGAGGACCTGCTCAAGCTCGGCAAGGACCTGGGCATGCCGCCGTTGGTGACCAACGACTGCCACTACGTCACCCGCGAGCAGTCCCACGCGCACGAGGCGATGCTGTGCGTACAGACGGGCAAGACCCTCGCCGACGAGAACCGCTTCAAGTTCGACGGCGACGGGTACTTCCTCAAGTCCGCGGCGGAGATGCGCGCCCAGTGGGACACCGAGGTCCCCGGTGGGTGCGACAACACGCTGTGGATCGCCGAACGCGTCCAGCCGTACGACGAGATCTGGGCGCCGAAGGACCGGATGCCCAAGTTCCCCGTGCCCGAGGGCGAGACGGAGGACACCTGGCTCGCCCGAGAGGTCCACAAGGGCCTGGAGTGGCGGTTCCCCGCGGGGGTTCCGCAGGAGTACCTGGACCGCGCGGAGTTCGAGCTCGAGGTGATCAAGGGCAAGGGGTACCCCGGGTACTTCCTCGTGGTCGGTGACCTCATCGAGTACGCCCGCTCCATCGGGATCAAGGTCGGCCCGGGCCGAGGGTCCGCGGCGGGTGCGCTGGTGGCGTACGCGCTCAAGATCACCAATATCGACCCGATCGAGCACGGCCTGCTGTTCGAGCGGTTCCTCAACCCGGAGCGCCCGTCCGCCCCGGATATCGATATCGACTTCGACGACCGTCGCCGCGGCGAGATGATCCGCTACGCCAGCGACAAGTGGGGCGCCGACAAGATCGCCCAGGTCATCACGTTCGGCACCATCAAGACCAAAGCCGCCATCAAGGACGCCGCGCGCGTGAACTTCGGCCAGCCCGGGTACGCGATCGCCGACCGGATCACCAAGGCCCTGCCACCGGCGATCATGGCCAAGGACATCCCGCTGTCGGGCATCACCGACCCCAAGCACGAGCGGTACGGCGAGGCCTCGGAGGTCCGTCAGCTCATCGAGACCGACCCGGACGTCAAGCGGATCTACGACACGGCCCGCGGACTCGAGGGCATGGTCCGGCAGGCGGGTGTCCACGCGTGCGCGGTGATCATGTCCTCCGAGCCGCTGCTCGACGTGATCCCCATGTGGAAGCGGGCGCAGGACGGCGCCCTGATCACCGGGTGGGACTACCCCTCGTGTGAGGACATCGGCCTGCTCAAGATGGACTTCCTGGGCCTGCGCAACCTCACCGTGATCGGGGACTGCCTGGAGAACATCAAGTCCAACCGCGGCGAGGAGATCGACCTCGACACGCTCAGCACCGATGACCAGGCGACCTACGACCTGCTGGCCAGCGGTGACACCCTCGGCGTGTTCCAGCTGGACTCCGGTGGCATGCGTGAGCTGCTCAAGCGCATGAAGCCCACCGGCTTCAACGACATCGTGGCCGCCCTCGCGCTGTACCGACCCGGCCCCATGGGGATGGGGACGCACTGGAACTACGCCGACCGCAAGAACGGCAAGCAGGAACTGGTGCCGATCCACCCGGAGCTGGAGGAGCCGCTCCGGGTGATCCTCGGCGAGACCCACGGTCTGATCGTGTACCAGGAGCAGATCATGGCCATCTCCCGCGAGCTCGCGGGATACACCGCCGGTGAGGCCGACGGCTTCCGCAAGGCCATGGGCAAGAAGAAGGCCGAGGTCCTGGCCGCCGAGTACGAGAAGTTCTCGGGCGGGATGTTCGAGCGCGGCTTCTCCAAGGAGGCCGTGGACGCCCTGTGGGGGACCATCGAGCCCTTCGCCTCGTACGCGTTCAACAAGTCCCATGCGGCGGGGTACGGGCTGGTGTCCTTCTGGACCGGCTACCTCAAGGCCAACTATCCGGCGGAGTACATGGCCGCCCTGCTCACCTCCGTGGGTGACGACAAGGACAAGGCCGCGCTGTACCTGTCCAACTGCCGGCAGATGGGGATCCGGGTCCTGCCTCCGTCCGTCAACGAGTCGCTCACCAATTTCGCCTCGGTGGGCACGGACATCCGGTTCGGTATGGGTGCGGTCCGCAACGTCGGTTCGCACGTCGTGGACTCCGTCGTGGCCGCCCGCACGGAGAAGGGGGCCTTCACGGACTTCTCCGACTACCTGGCCAAGATCGACCAGACCGCGTGCACCAAGAAGGTCACGGAATCGCTGATCAAGGCCGGTGCGTTCGACTCCCTGGGGCATCCGCGCAAGGGTCTGTTCCTGGTGCACGCCGACGCGGTCGAGTCGGTGATGTCCACCAAGAAGGCCGAGGCGGTGGGCCAGTTCGACCTGTTCGGCGGGGGGGACGCCGACGAGTCGGGAGGCGCCTCCGCCTTCAGCGACGTCTTCGCGGTCCGCGTCCCCGACGAGGAATGGGAGATCAAGCAGAAGCTGGCGCTCGAGCGGGAGATGCTCGGTCTGTACGTCTCGGGCCACCCTCTCGACGGGCTGGAGTCCGCGCTCGCCGCCAAGACCGACACGTCGATCGCCACCATCCACGAGGGCGAACTCGCGCACGGCACCGCGGTGACCATCGGCGGGATCATCTCCGGCGTGGATCGGCGGGTCAACAAGAACGGCGAACCGTGGGCGATCGTGACCATCGAGGACTTCAACGGCAGCGTCGAGGTGCTCTTCTTCCCCAAGACGTACCGCCTCGCCGCCCTCGACATCGCCGAGGACGCGGTCGTCCTGGTCAAGGCGCGCATCAACATCCGTGAGGACCGGGTGTCGGTGTTCGGTGACACCCTCGAGGTGCCGGACCTGGTCGTGGGCGGCAACGGCGCCCCGCTGGCGCTGACCCTGCCCACCCGGATGTGCACCATCGAGACCGTTACCGCCCTCAAACAGGTGCTCGGCCGACACCCCGGACCCTCCGACGTCCACCTGCGGCTGGTCAACGGGAACTCCTCGACGGTGTTGCGACTGGACGACCATCTGCGGGTGGAGACGTCCTCCTCGCTCATGGGGGATCTCAAGGCGCTGCTCGGGCCGGGTTGTCTCACCGGATGACCAGTTGGCGGTGACGGACCGCACGGTGGGACACTGGTCGTCGTGACCGTCACCGACTCCGCCGCGACCCAGGTAGTGACCCCAGACGACATCGACATCGCCGCCCGCCGCATCGGCGACGTGATCCTCGCGAGCGAACTGCACCAGAGCGAGCGGTTGAGCGAGCAGACCGGCGCGACCATCCTGCTCAAGCGCGAGGACCAGCAGGCGGTGCGGTCGTACAAGATCCGGGGCGCGTACAACCTGATGTCGCAGTTGACCGGTGACGAGCGCAGCGCGGGCGTGGTGACGGCGAGCGCCGGCAACCACGCCCAGGGCGTCGCGTTCGCCTGCCGGAGCCTCGGGATCAATGGCCGCATCTACGTCCCCACCAACACCCCCAAGCAGAAGCGGGATCGGATCCTCGCCCACGGTCGCAACTGGGTGGAGCTGGTGGTCACCGGCGTCAACTTCGACGCCGCCCAGACCGCGGCCCGCGCCGACGCCGAGCGGACCGGTGCGACGATGGTCCCGCCGTTCGACCACCCGGACACCATGGCCGGTCAGGGAACCATCGCGGCGGAGATCCTGGCGCAGCTCGACCGGGTCCCCGATGCGGTGGTGGTGCCGGTCGGCGGCGGCGGTCTGGTGGGCGGGCTCGCCACCTACCTGGCGGAGTACGCGCCCGACTGCAAGATCATCGCGGTGGAACCCGCGGGAGCGCCCTCTCTGACCCGGGCTCTCGAGGCGGGCGAGCCCGTCACCCTCGACACCGTGGACACTTTCGTCGACGGTGCGTCGGTGGCACGGCTCGGGGATTTCCCGTTCGGGGTGATCTCGTCGATGACCGAGCGGATCCAGGTCCTCACCGTGGACGAGGGTGCGGTGTGTACGGCGATGCTGGAGCTGTACCAGAACGAGGGGATCATCTCCGAGCCCGCCGGCGCGCTGGCGGTCACCGCACTCGAGCAGCTCGAGATCGACGAGGGCGCGACGGTCGTCTGCATCATCTCGGGCGGTAACAACGACGTCTCGCGGTACAGCGAGATCATTGAACGCTCGTTGGTGCACCAGGGGCTGAAGCACTACTTCCTGGTCAAGTTCCCCCAGGAGCCCGGCCAACTGCGTCGATTCCTCGACGAGGTGCTGGGTCCGGAGGACGACATCACGCAGTTCGAGTACCTCAAGCGCAACAACCGCGAGTACGGGGCCGCCCTCGTGGGTATCGAACTCGGCTCCGCCACGGGCCTGCACTCCCTGCTCGAGCGGATGGAGGCCTCCCGGATCGACTGTGAGCGGCTCGAGCCCGGCACCGCGGCGTACGAGTACCTGACCTGAGGCCCGTCTACCCGGTGTCCGGGCGGGTGCGCACCACCGCGAACCCGAACGCCTGACAGAAGACCGAGTCCTCGTCGACCACCGCCCCCGAGGCCAGCACCGCCTCGCCGGCCACCGGGACCCTGCTCGGCTCGGTTCCCAGGTTCACCACCAGGGCGAGCGATCCGCGGTGGACGATCAGCCAGCGGCCGTCGTCGGCCTCGACCCCGCACCGCACGCGGACCGACCCGAGCCACGGATCGGTCAGCTCGGGCTCGGCCCGCCGGAGGGCGATGAGTGCGCGGTACCCCCGGAGGATCTCGGCGTGCTGGTCCCGGGTCTGCTCGGACCGGTCCAGCACCGACCGCCGGAACGTCTCCGGGTCCTGGGGGTCGGCCACCGTGGCCGGGTCCCATCCCATCTCGGCGAACTCGCGGGTCCGGCCCCGGCGCACGGCGTCGGCGAGCTCGGGCTCGGGGTGCGAGGTGAAGAAGCAGAACGGGGTACGCGCGCCCCATTCCTCGCCCTGGAACAGCATCGGCGTGAAGGGGGAGCACAGGACGATCGCGGCCTTGGCCAGCTGCTGCGCGGGTGAGAGGTTCACGGAGGGCCGGTCACCCGCGGCGCGGTTGCCCACCTGGTCGTGGGTGAGCGTGTACGCCACGAACCGGCTGCCCGGGACCCGTCCGACATCCAGCGGGCGGCCGTGGACCCGCCCCCGGAACGCCGACCACGTCCCGGCGTGGAGGAACGCCCCGGTGAGGACCTGCCGGAGTGACTCGAGTGACCCGAAGTCCGAGTAGTAGCCCTGGCGTTCACCGGAGACCGCGGCGTGGACCGCGTGGTGCACGTCGTCGTCCCACTGTCCGGTGAGGCCCAGTCCGCCGCCCTCTCTCGCGGTGACCAACCGGGGGTCGTTCTGGTCCGACTCCGCGATCAGCGACAACGGTCGCCCGAGGTGGGCGGAGAGGGACTCGACCTCCACCGCCAGCTGCTCGAGCAGGTGCACGGCCGAGGCGTCGTGCAGGGCGTGGACCGCGTCCAGGCGCAGGGCGTCCACGTGGAACTCGTCGAACCAGCGCAGGGCGTTGTCGATGATGTACCGGCGCACCTCGCCCGAGTGGCGGCCGTCGAGGTTGAGCCCCGATCCCCACGGCCCGTCGGCGGCGGACAGGTACGGGCCGAACTCGGGAAGGTAGTTCCCCGACGGCCCGAGGTGGTTGTAGACCACGTCAAGACACACTCCCAGTCCGCGGGCGTGGCAGGCGTCCACGAACTGCTGGAACGCGTCCGGTCCTCCGTACGGCTCGTGCACGGCGAACCACGCCACCCCGTCGTAACCCCAGCCGTACTCGCCGTTGAACGCGTTGACGGGCATCACCTCGACCATGTCCACGCCCAGCTCCACCAGGTCGTCGAGGTACTCGATCGCGCTGGTCAGGGTGCCACCGGGGGAGAAGGTTCCCACGTGCATCTCATACAGGAGTGACCCGGCCAGTTGCCGACCCGTCCAGGCCGAGTCGGTCCAGCGCGTCGCGTCCACCCGGTGCACCCGCGAGAGCCCGTGCACGCCGTCGGGCTGACGCGCCGACCGCGGGTCGGGACGCGCGTCGCTCACCTCGCCGTCGTCGCCCGTCACCACGAACCCGTAGTCCCTGCCCTGCTCGCGGACGACGGTCGAGGCCCACCAGCCGTCGGCGGTGCGGTGCATGGCGATCGGATCGGCGTCGGCGGAGTCCAGGACCAGGCCGACGGCCTCGGCTGTCGGCGCCCAGACGGAGAACGTGTCACTGCTCGGGAAGGTCACACCCCCAGGGTAGGGAAAACCACCGGGGGCGGGGCGGCGATACTGGTCCCATGACCGACCCCGGGACACGTGTGCTCAGGCTGGCCGCCGGCCCGGACGTCACCGGCGAGTACGAGGAGAAGCGCTCGA
>NZ_JAALED010000202.1:0-5744 GCF_014145155.1 Dietzia sp. B19
GCGCCTGATTCGGGGCTCACCCCTCGACGTCGGCCTTGAGGTTGGCCAACAACTGGTGCTGGATCCGCTTGAGCCCGGCCGGGGCGAAGGTCCGCTCGAAGAACCCGCCCACTCCCCCGGCCCCGTCCCACGACGTGGTCATCTCCACCAGCGCACCCCCGGTGGCCTCGCGGACCGTGTAGGTGGTGGCCATGGACGAGTTGGCGTCCTTCTCCACCAGCGACCAGTGCGCCGCGGCCTCGTCCACGGTCACGGTGGCCTTGACGTCCCGGCTGCGCTTCTTGGTGGCCTGGAGGTTCCACGCCGCCACGGTGCCGTGCCCCTGTCCGCCCTCGATCAATCTGTACGCGGTGAACTGCTCGGGCTGGATCCGGGGACGGACCTGGGCGTAGTCCGCGATCGCGGCCGTCACGGTCGCGACGGGCGCCTCGATGACGATGGTGTTGCTGGCGGTGACCCTGCCCATGATCGTGACTCCTCCTCTGCCTGACCACGTCGCGCCCGCCGGAATCGCCGGTGGCGGCGCCCTCGACAGGGGCGCGTCAGACAACCACCATCGTGCCCGATCCCTCGTACCGCCGAGCGCGCCACCTCGCCCCGGCTTTCCGGAGTTCCTCGAGCCAGAGGATCGACGAGCCCACCGCGACCGCCAACAACCACTCGTCGGCGTGCAACGGGGTGGTCTCGAAGATCCCCTGGAGGAAGGGCACCTGGACCACGGCCACCAGCAGCAGCGGGACCGCGGCCAGCGCCACCCAGATCGGGGCGTTGTGCGCCATGTCCCGGGAGAACACCGAGCCGTCCGTGGAGCGGACGTTCATCAGGTTGAACACCTGGAAGAACACGAAGGCGGCGTAGGCGAGGGTGGTGGCGAACAGCGGCACGCCCGCACGCTCGGGGAACATCGACTCCGCGAACGCGAGGACCAGCAGTGTCCCGGTGGCCATGACCACGCCCAACCACAGGATCCGCACCAGCCGTGACGGGGTGAGGATCTGCTCGTCGGCGGGTCGGGGTGGCCGCCGCATCGCGTTCTTCTCCACGGGCTCCACGCCCAGAGCCATGGCCGGCGGACCGTCCATGACGATGTTCACCAGCAGGACCTGCAGGGCGGTGAACGGCACGGCCGCCAACCCGAACAGCCCGCTGGCGAGGAACACCAGGACGAACGCCCACGCGGTGGTGAGCTGGAACTTCACGAACTTCACGATGTTGTCGTAGATTCCGCGGCCCTGCTCGACCGCCGAGACGATCGTCGCGAAGTTGTCGTCGGTGAGCACCATGTCGGCCGCGCCCTTGGACACGTCGGTGCCGGTGACGCCCATCGCGATCCCGATGTCGGCCTGACTCAGAGCCGGCGCGTCGTTGACGCCGTCGCCGGTCATGGCCACGACGTCCCCGCCGGACTGCAGGGCCCGGACCATCCGGATCTTGTGCTCGGGGGACACCCGGGCCAGGACTCCCATTCCGGGAGCCCGCTCGGACAGCTCGTCGTCGTCGATCCCGTCGAGATCGACCCCTCGCACCGACTCCCCCTCGATCCCCAGGTCGCGGGCGATCGACGAGGCCGTGACGAGGTGGTCTCCGGTGATCATGTGGACGGAGATCCCGGCCGCGCGCGCCACCCGGATGGCCTCGGCGGCCTCGGACCGGGGCGGGTCGACGATGCCGACCACCGCGAACACGGTCAGCCCCCGCACCTCGTCGAGGAGCACGCTCTCATCTACTCCGGTCTCGCCGGATCCGTCCTCGCCTGGTGCCGACTCGAACGGGCGCCCCGCCACGAGCAGGGTCCGCAGGCCCCGCTCCGCGAGCTCTTCGGTCGCGAGACGGATCGCCTCGTGCAGCTCGTCGGTGAGCTCCACGGCGTCCGTGCCGTTCCACACGTGGGTCGACCGGGGCAGCAGCGCACCGGTCGCGCCCTTGGCGCTGAGCGCGAGCTCCCCGCCCGGTGAGCGGTTGACGGTGGCCATGAACCTGTGGTCGGAGTCGAAGGGCACCTGGGCCACCCGCGGCCGTGCGGCACGCAGTCCCTCCACGTCGAGCCCGCACTTGGTGGCGGCCACAAGGAGAGCGCCCTCGGTGGGGTCGCCGACGAGTTCGCCGTCGGTCACGATCGCGTCGTTGCACAGCGTCATGGCGACCGCCGCCCTCCGGAGGTCCGGAACGGCATCCGGATCGGACGACAGGACCGTGCCGGTCGCCTCGTATCCGGTCCCGGTGACGGTGTAGGCGGAACCGCCCGCGACGATCCGCGTCACGGTCATCTCGTTGAGGGTGAGGGTCCCGGTCTTGTCCGTGGCGATGTGGCTGGTCGACCCGAGGGTCTCCACCGCCGCGAGGTTCTTGATGATCGCCCCCTCACGGGCGAGCCTCGCGGCGCCCATCGCGAGGGTGAACGCCACCACGGCGGTGAGGCCCTCCGGGATGGTGGCCACGGCGAGCGAGACCGCGCTGAGGAGCATGTCCTCCCAGGACTGCCCGCGCACCAGTCCGATCCCCATCACCAGCGTCACCACGACCAGCGCGATCACGGTGAGGACCCGGGCCAGGACCCCGATCCGCCGTTGGAGCGGCGTCTGCTCACCGCCCGCCCCGCCGAGCAGCTCGGCGATCGCCCCCATCTCCGTGCGCTCACCGGTCCCCGTGACCACCACGCGCGCCCGACCGCGGGTGACCTCGGTGTTCATGAACACCATGCCGGTGCGGTCACCGAGCGGCGCGTCCGCGGCGGCCACCGCTCCCGCCGTCTTGTCCACGGGGACCGACTCGCCGGTCAGGGCCGACTCCGCCACCTGGAACCGGGACGCCTCGAGAACGCGACCGTCAGCGGGGACCCTGTCGCCGGATTCCACCACCACGACGTCCCCCGGGACGAGATCCGCGCTGTCCACCTCCACCTCGGCGCCGTCCCGCACCACCCGGCTGTGCGGCACCGCCATGTCGCGCAACGCGGCCAGGCTCTCCTCGGCCCGCGTCTCCTGCACGTAGTTCAGCACGGTGTTGAGCACCACCACCAGGAGGATGACGACCGGGGTCTCCCACTCGCGCGAGATCACGGCGCTCACCACGGCGGCCACCGCGAGAACCATGATCATGGGGTCGCGGAGCAGCCGCAGGACCCGTCTCCAGGCCGGCACCCCGGCCGCCACCGGCAGGGTGTTGGGACCGTGCTCGGCGAGACGACGCGACGCCTCGGCGCGGGTCAGGCCGTTCGACCCCGCGCCGAGGCGGGAGACCACCTCTGCGGTGGACAGTGTGTGCCAGGGGGTGCGCCGGTCCGTCTCCGGGGCGCGGTCCGTCGTCGTCATCCCCCCATCGTGCCCGGTCAGCTGCCCCGGGCGATCCACTCCTCCAGATGTGGGGACTCCTCGCCCACCTTCGTGCCGTCACCGTGGCCGGTGTGGACCAGGGTCTCGGCGGGCAGGGTGAGGATCCGGTCGCGGATCGAGGTGATGATGGTCGGGAAATCGGAGTACGACCGTCCCGTGGCACCGGGCCCTCCGGAGAACAGGGTGTCGCCGGAGAACAGGACGCCCGCCTCGGGGACGTGGAAGACACACGAGCCCGGCGAGTGGCCGGGGGTGTTCATGACCGTGAACCCGGTCCCGGCGATCTGGAAGACCTGCCCGTCCTCGAGGTCCTCGTGGGCGACCGTCGGGTGGGTCTCCTCCCACAGCATCTGGTCGCCGGGGTGGACGAAGACCCGGGTGTCGAGCTCGCGGGCGAGCTCCGGGGCGACGGTGATGTGGTCGTTGTGGGCGTGCGAGCACAGGATGCCCTTGACCGTGCGCCCGGCCACCGCGTCGATGATCGGCTGCGCGGTGTGCGCGGCGTCGATGACGTACACCTCGGAGTCGTCACCGAGGATCCAGATGTTGTTGTCCACCTCCCACTCGCCACCGTCGAGGGCGAAGACGCCGCTCGTCACGACCTTCTCGATACGCAATCCGCCGGCATTGCCGGCACTCGTGTACGTCTCGCTCACAGGGTCACCACCGATCGGAGGACGGAACCGGACTTCATGGCACCGAACGCGGCCTCGACCGCGTCCAGACCGATGCGTTCGCTGACGAACTTCTCCAGCGGCAACCGCCCCTGCAGATGCAGGTCGACCAGCATCGGGAAATCGCGCTCGGGGAGGCAGTCGCCGTACCAGGAGGACTTGAGCGAACCCCCGCGGCCGAAGAAGTCGAGAAGCGGCATCTCCAGCCGCATCTCGGGCGTGGGCACGCCCACCAGGACCACCGTGCCCGCGAGGTCACGGGCGTAGAAGGCCTGCTCGTAGGTCTCGGGCCGACCGACCGCGTCGATCACCACGTCGGCGCCGAAGCCGCCCGTGAGTTCCTGGATGGCGGCCACGGGGTCCGTGCCGGAGGAGTTGACCACGTCGGTGGCCCCGAACTCGCGCGCCCACTCGAGCTTGGTGTCGTCGAGGTCCACGGCGACGATGGTCGAGGCCCCCGCCAGGCGGGCACCCACGACCGCGGCGATGCCGACACCGCCGCACCCGATCACGGCGACGGACTGGCCGCGCGTGACGTTGCCCGTGTTGACCGCGGCCCCGAGGCCGGCCATCACGCCGCAGCCCAGCAGTCCCGCGACGGCCGGATCGGCCGCCGGGTCCACCTTGGTGCACTGCCCCTCGTGGACGAGGGTCTTGTCGATGAACGCACCGATACCGAGCGCCGGGCTGAGCTCCGTGCCGTCGGTGAGGGTCATCTTCCTGGACGCGTTGTGCGTGGCGAAGCAGTACTGCTGCTGGCCGCGCTTACAGGCCCGGCACTCGCCGCAGACCGCGCGCCAGTTCAGCACCACGAAGTCGCCCTCGGCCACGTGCGTCACCCGGTCACCGACGGTCTCCACGATCCCCGCGGCCTCGTGACCGAGCAGGAAGGGGTACTCGTCGTTGATGCCGCCGTCGCGGTAGGCCAGATCGGTGTGGCAGACGCCGCACGCCTGCACGCGGACGACGACGTCGTTCGGTCCCGGATCGGGGACGACGACGTCGACGAGCTCGACATCCGCACCCTTGGTACGGGCGATGACGCCCCTGACGGTCTGTGACATACCCAGTTTCTCCTCGAGGTCGGTTCGGCTCGGGGCCGGATCAGGCGGAGCCCCGGCCCGGACCCCTCCCACCCTGCCACATATGCAGGACCGGCCATTCGTCTGCACGCGAAACGACCGGAGCCCCGGACACCTGTGGTGTCCGGGGCTCCGGCGGGTCGAGCGGTCTGCTCGAGGGGTCCGATCAGACGGCGACGCCGTTGGCACGCAGCCACGGCACGGGGTCGATCCACTGGCCGGCGGGGTTGCGCACGCCGAAGTGCAGGTGCGGGCCGGTCGAGTACCCGCGGTTGCCCACGGTGCCGATGACCTGACCGGCGTGGACGCGCTGGCCCACCGAGACGTAGTTCTGGTCGTTGTGGCCGTACTCGAGCAGGTACCCGTCGTCGGTCTGGATGCGGATCCACAGTCCGTAGCCCGAGGCCGGGCCGGCGGCGACGACCGTGCCGGACTTGGCGGCGAACATCGGCGTACCGATCGGGGCACCGAAGTCGGTGCCGTTGTGGAAGGTCCCCCAGCGCGGACCGAAGCCCGAGGTGATGGGGCCGAAGGTCGGGGCGTGGGCACCGCCGACGGCGGCGGACGGCGAACCGAGCGAACCGAACATCGCGGGATCGATGGCGTACTCCCGCAGCTGCGCCTCGTTCAGGCCGATGCCCTGCGCGAACTCCTGG
>NZ_JAALED010000203.1:0-3333 GCF_014145155.1 Dietzia sp. B19
CCGGGACGCCCCCCTCGCCGGGCATCCGCACGCGCGCACGTACGCCCACAACGCAGCCGCCCCCGACGATGGCGTCTGGCGTGCGCAGATGCGCAGGCCGGAGTTCATCGCGGGGGGCGGCTGTGAGTCACCGGCCAGCCGCTCGCGCGGATGCACGCCGGCTGGGGATGCTGGGCCGTCAGAGCAGTTCGATCCTGGGCCGTCAGAGCAGTTCGATGCCAGGCCGTCAGAGCAGTTCGATGATGGTGGCGTTGGCCTGGCCGCCGCCCTCGCACATCGTCTGCAGGCCGTACCTGATGCCGTTCGCCTTCATGTGGTGGACCATGTCCGTCATGATGCGGGCCCCGGAGCCGCCGAGCGGGTGGCCGAGGGCGATCGCGCCACCGTTGGGGTTGAGCTTGGCCGGGTCGGCGCCGGTCTCGGCGAGCCACGCCATCGGCACCGAGGCGAAGGCCTCGTTGACCTCGAACACCCCGATGTCGTCGATCGTCAACCCGGAGCGCTCGAGAGCCTTGGCCGTGGCCGGGATCGGGGCGGTGAGCATGATGACCGGATCGTCGCCGGCGAGCGTGGCGGTGTGGACACGCGCGATCGGCGTGCAGCCATACCTGGCGGCGGCCTCCTCGCTCATCACCAGGATCGCGGCGGATCCGTCCGAGATCTGCGAGGCGTTGCCGGCGTGGATCACGCCGTCGGACTTGAACGGGGTCTTGAGCCCGGCCAGCCCCTCGACGGTGCTGCCCCGGCGGATGCCCTGGTCAGCATCGAAGACCCCGTCCGGGGTGGTCACCGGGACGATGTGCCCGGCGAAGAACCCGGCGTCCTGCGCGGCGGCGGCCTTCTCGTGCGAGGCCACGGCGAACTCGTCGAGCTGCGTGCGGGACAGCCCCCACCGCTCGGCGATCATCTCGGCGCCGACGCCCTGGTTGGGCATGGTGCCGTCGTAGCGGCCCAGGAAGTCCTGCCCGTACGGGATGCCCTCGCCGGTGATCGAGCTGCCCATCGGCTGACGGGTCATGGACTCGACGCCGCCGGCCACCACCACGTCGTGGTAACCGGATTCGACCACCGCGACGGCGAAGCTCAGCGCCTGCTGCGAGGAACCGCACTGGCGGTCGATGGTCACGCCGGTGACGGTCTCGGGCCACCCGGCGGAAAGCACTGCGGTACGCGCGATGTCCCCGGTCTGCTCGCCGGCCTGGGTCACGCACCCCCAGATCACGTCCTCCACGATCCCCGGGTCGACCCCGGCGCGCTCGACCAGAGCGTTCAGCACCGTGCCCGACAGATCGGCCGGATGCACCCCGGCCAGTCCACCCTTGCGCTTGCCCACCGCGCTTCGCACGGCCTCCACGATCACTGCACCCATGTGCGTGTCCCTCTCTGGAACGGTGTGTATCCGGTCTCGTCCGACCGGGTCTTGTCAGTGTTGCGCATCACGTTCAGCCGACGTACGGCGGCGTGCGCCTGAGCTCGCCGCGCGCGATGGTGCGGCGATGCACGGCGTCCGGGCCGTCGACGATCCTCAGGGCCCGCGCCCAGGCGTAGAAGTAGGCGAGAGGGGTGTCGTCCGAGACACCGGCCCCACCGAAGACCTCGATCGCCCGGTCGATCACGGTGCACGCGACCTGCGGCGCGATCACCTTGATGGCCGAGATCTCGAACCGGGCCTCCTTGGCGCCGACGGTGTCGATCATCCACGCGCAGTGCTGGACCTGCAGGCGTGCCTGGTCGATCTCGATGCGGGAGTTGGCGATGTGCTCCTGGACCACGCCCTGCTCGGACAGGTACCCGCCGAAGGCGTGCCGCGACTTGGCGCGGTCGACCATCAGGGCCAGGGCCCGCTCGGCCATCCCGATGGCGCGCATGGCGTGGTGGATGCGGCCCGGCCCGAGACGCGCCTGCGCGATCGCGAAACCGGCACCCTCCTCGCCGAGCAGGTTCGACGCCGGCACCCGGACGTCCGAGAAGACGAGCTCGCAGTGACCGTGCTGGTCCTGGTAGCCGAACAGCGGGAGGTTGCGCTCGATGGTGAGCCCCGGGGTACCGCGCGGGACCAGGACCATCGACTGCTGACGGTGCGTCTCGGCGGTCTCGTCCGTCTTGCCCATGACGATGAAGATCTCGCAGCGCTCGTCTGCCACTCCCGTGATCCACCACTTGCGGCCGTTGATCACGTACTCGTCGCCCTCGCGGCGGATGACGGTCTGGATGTTCGTCGCATCGGAGGAGGCCACGTCGGGCTCGGTCATGGCGTAGGCCGACCGGATCCTGCCCTCCTTGAGCGGCTCGAGGTACGCGGCCTTCTGCTCGTCGGTCCCGAACAGGTGGAAGGTCTCCATGTTCCCGGTGTCGGGCGCCTGCGAGTTGATGGCCTCGGGGGCGATCACCGGCGACCAACCGGAGATCTCCGAGACCGCCGCGAACTCGAGATTGGAGATGCCGGACCACTCCGGCAGGAAGAGGTTCCACAGCCCGCGACGCCGCGCCTCCGCCTTGAGGTCCTCCATGACGGGCGGGTGTTCGTGGTCGCCGTGCGTGCGCAGGTACTCGGCCCACACCGGCTCGGCGGGGAACACATGCTCGCGCATGAACTCCCACATGTTCTCCTGCAGCTCGACGCTGCGCTGACTGTGCGCGAATTCCATCGTGATGTCTCCTGGGTCGAGAACTGGTGAGGTCGAGGACTAGTGAAGGGTCATGCCGCCGTCGACGGTGAGGGTCGACCCGGTGATGAACGACGAGGCGTCGGAGGCGAGGAAGAGAAGGGCGGAGTCGAGCTCCGGTTGCAGACCGAGCCGACCGAAGATCGTGCGTCCGGTGATGTCGGCGAGCATCGTCTCGGGGATCTCGTCGGTCATCTCCGAGGCGAAGTACCCGGGGGCGAGCGCGTTGACGCGGATCCCCCGCCGGCTCCCCCACTGGGCCGCCAGGTCCCGGGTCAGTCCCAGGACGGCCGCCTTGGAGGCGGAGTAGGCGGCCTGCGGGGCGAATCCTGCGGTCAGGCCGAGCACGCTGGCCACGTTGACGATGCTCGAGCCGGGCTCCATGACGGTCGCGCACTCCTTGGCCGCCCAGTAGGCGCCGTGGAGGTTGACGTCCACCACGCCCCGGAACTGCTCCGGGGTCTCCTTGAGCGCGGGCACGGCGGTGCCGATGCCGGCGTTGTTGACCAGGACGTCGATCCGCCCGTGGGAGTCCATGGCCGAGCGGACCATGGCCGCACACGCCTCGGGGTCCGCGACGTCACAGGCCACCGTCGACGCCGTTCCGCCGGCCGCGCGGAGCTCCTCGGCGAGTGCGTCGAGGCGCTCCCGTCGGCGGGCGGCCAGG
>NZ_JAALED010000204.1:0-6203 GCF_014145155.1 Dietzia sp. B19
CCCCGCGCCCACCACCAGCACCTCGCGCGCGGACAGCCCCACCGTCAGGGGGAGGCCGTCCAACGCGGGTGCCGCCGGCCGCTCGGCCGCGGGGGCGGCGTCAGCGAACGCGATCGTCACAGGTGGATGCCGCACTCGGTCTTGGAGGAACCGGCCCAGCGACCTGAGCGCGGATCCGCTCCGGCTTCGACGCGGTGGGTGCACGGCTCACAGCCTATCGACGGGAAGCCGTCGTCGAGCAGGGGATTGAGGAGGCACCCGTGCTCCTCCGCGTAGGCGTGGACGCGATCCAGGGTCCACGCCACGAGCGGGTTGATCTTGATCATCGAGTGCTTGGCGTCCCACTCCACGATCGCCGCTCCGGCGCGGTGGTCGGTGTCCACCCGGCGCAGACCGGTGATCCACGCCTCGTATCCGGACAGCGCCGCGTCGAGCGGCTCCACCTTGCGCAGGCGGCAGCACAGCTCCGGGTTCGTCTCGAACGGGCGCGGGCCGAGCGCGGCCTCGTGCTCCTCACGGCTCGCGGGGCTGCGCACGTCCACGACGTTCAGGCCCGGTGTGGACGCGAGGGCGTCCCGGACGCCGATGGTCTCCGAGAAGTGGTACCCCGTGTCGAGGAAGAGCACGTCCACTCCCGGGGCGTACTGCGCGGTCATCTCCGGCACCACGGTGTTGGCCATCGAGCAGGCCACGGCGAGGGCGTCGCCGAAGGTCTCGCCCGCCCAGGCCAGGACCTCGGCGGGGTCGACCTCGCCGTGGTGGCCGTAGAGCCCGCGGTCGTCGAATCGACGCGCCGCGTCCTCGGCGATGGCCTTGAGTTCCTCGGTGGTCCGACGCCGGCCGGGGCCGGGGGTCAGGACGGTGCTGCGGGGCAGCAGATCGAGTGCGACTGCGGTCATACCAGAACCTCCTCCTCCACACGGTGGGCCCACTCGGCGAACGTCTCGCCGCTGGCACCGGTCTCCATGTACTTGCGGATCACGCGCTCCACGTAGTCGGGCAGGTCCGCGGACGGCACGCGGAGTCCGCGGACCGTGCGGCCGAGCCCACCCGACTCCTGGTCCTGGGAGGCCAGGCCGCCACCGAGGTGGACCTGGAAGCCCGGGGTGTCGCCGTCGAGCAGCTGGCCCTTGAGGCCGATGTCGGCGGTCTGGATGCGCGCACAGCTGTTGGGGCAGCCGTTGAGGTGGATCGACAACGGCGTGCGCAGGGGCGCGTCGTCGGCGAACCGGTTCTCGAGCTCGCCGATCAGCGCGGTGGCGGTGTCCTTGGTGTCGACAAAGGCGAGCTTGCAGAACTCGATGCCGGTGCACGCCATGGTGGAGCGGCGGAACGAGCTCGGGCGGGCGTGCAGCCCGATGGCGGCCAGTCCCTCGACCAACTCCTCGACCTTCTCCGGCTCGACGTCCAGGACGAGCAGCTTCTGGTGCGGGGTGAAGCGGACCCGGTGGGAGCCCGCGGCCTCGGCGAGGTCGGCGACCTGCGAGAGCTTCTCGCCGCCCACGCGGCCGACGGTGGGGGCGGCGCCGACGTAGAAGCGGCCGTCCTTCTGCTCGTAGACGCCCACGTGGTCGCCCGAACCCACGCCACGCTCGGGAGCGGGTCCGTCCGGGAGCTCGCGGCCCAGGTACTCGTCCTGGAGGACCTGGCGGAACTTCTCGGCACCCCAGTCCTTGATGAGGAACTTGAGCCGGGCGCGGGTGCGCATGCGCCGGTAGCCGTAGTCGCGGAAGATCCCCACCACGCCGGCCCACACCTCGGCGGCCTCCTCCTGGCGGACGAACACGCCGATGCGGGTGGCGAGCTGCGGGTTGGTGGACAAACCGCCACCCACCCAGAGGTCGTAGCCCGGGCCGAGCTCCGGATGCCGGACGCCCACCAGCGAGATGTCGTTGATCTCGTGGACCACGTCGAGGCTCGGGTGCCCGGTGATGGCGGACTTGAACTTGCGCGGCAGGTTGGAGAACTCGGGCGTGCCGATGTACTTGGCCTTGATCTCGGCGATCACCGGGGTCGGGTCCAGGATCTCGGACTCGGCCACGCCGGCGACCGGGCTGCCGAGGATCACGCGCGGGCAGTCACCGCAGGCCTCGACCGTGTCGATCCCGACGTCCTCGAGCCGCTGCCAGACCTCGGGCACGTCCTCGATGGCGATCCAGTGGTACTGGATGTTCTGCCGGTCGGAGATGTCCGCGGTGCCGCGGGCGAAGTCGGTCGAGATGCCCGCCAGTACCCGCAGCTGGTCGGTGGTCACCGCGCCGCCGTCGGTCCGGACCCGCATCATGAAGTACTCGTCCTGCAGCTCGTCGGCCTCGAGCTTGGAGGTCCGCGAGCCGTCCAGCCCCTGCTTGCGCTGGGTGTACAGGCCCCACCAGCGCATCCGTCCCGACAGGTCGTCGGACGGGATGGAGGCGAAGCCCTCCCTGGAGTAGGTGTCGAGGATCCTCTGGCGCACGTTGAGCGCGTCGTCGGTGAGCTTGAACTCCTCGTTGTGGTTGAGCGTGAGCTTGCCGTCGATCTTCCACTGGCCCTGCGGCTTGGGGGCGCGGGCGGGACGAGCGGGGCGGGCGGCGGCGTCTGTACCGGTCATGTCCGCGAGGGTAGCGGTCGACAGACCGGTCTGTCTAATGAGTGCTACCCCCGGCGAGGTTCACGCGACCGGCCCCAGCCCGTAGGTGAGGACCGGGGCCGGGGCGGCGCGGTGGAGGCGGTCACAACACCGGCATCGACGACCCGAGGTCCTCGGCGACACCGAACACGGTCTCCCACAGCAAGGCGAGAACCAACGTCGGCAGAGCGGTGGCTACATCGACCAGGGTCGATCCCGAATCTTGGGCGAGGCTGGCCGTCGCCTCAATAGACGAACCGGCGACCTCATAGAGACTTCCCAACATGATGAACTCCTTCCAGAGCGGCCCTGGTCAGCCCACCCCTTGGACTACATCTCGGTCGCCCTGGTCCGACTATAGGACGATCTTCATCAAGTAGGAACCCCGCAGCGAAACTGTTACGAATACGCTGAGAAGCTTTGTCTCGGCAGACGAAGTGTGGAAACGGTCGGCATTCGTCCGTACCGTGAGTGACGTACCCCACCACCCCGTGGGGCACCCTCTCTCGAAAGGACATCACATGTTCTCTAAATTCTGGGCCAACCTCGCCAGCGGCTCCGCCGATCTCCTTCCCGACACGGGCACCGGCTCGGCAGCGATCGACGGCTTCCTCGGCCTGCCCGCCTACATCCTCGGCACCCTCGCCGGAGGCGCGGCGCTCTTCGGTTCCTGAGCGAAACTCGACACGCCCCGGTGGTCCGCCACCGGGGCGCTTCGCATTTCGCAGGGCGTGTCATCTCGCGCGCCCGTCACATCCCGCAGAACTCAAGCCAGACGTCGACCTCTCGCCGCGCCTGCTCCCTCCCCAGGACGTAGGCCTCCGCGAGACGGTCGACCCTGCGCTCGTAACTCCGGATCAACACGCGCTCCGGACGGAACACCACCGCGTCGCCAGACTCCTCGAGAGCCTCGATCTCGTCGAGCGTCTCGTTGTAGAGCGCCCACCTGTGCAGGAGGGCCTCCCCCACCGCCGGGAACCGCCGGAAGTACGAGCGGTAGAACGGGGTAAGTCGCCGCGGCGGGATCTTCCGGTATCCACTCGGCTGGGTCAGCACCACCAGAAATCTCTCGTATCCGGCCTCCCGCGCCGCGGACAGCGGGATCCCGCCGTCATGGCCCAGGGCCCCGTCCACGTAGTACTCGCCGTCGATCAGCACCGGCGGCATCCACACCGGCATCGTCGAGGACGACCTGACCATCCGCATGAGCTCCGGCATGCTCGAGGCGTCCTCCTCGGTCCAGAAGACCGTGGCACCGTCCGAACACCGGAAGGTCCCGATCCTCGCGGCCGTGCCGCTGCTGGAGAACGTGTCGAAGTCGTACGGCAACACCTGGTCCGGCAGACCGGTCTGCTCGTAGATGTACTCGGCGTTGAACAGCCCCTTCCCCCGGGCGAAGCTGCGCCAGTCCCCGAAGTTGGGGTCCGCCGCGAGTTCGACGAAGCTCTTCCGCGCGCGGACGCCCTCGCGCGACAGATAGTTGGCCACGTGCGTGGCCCCAGCGGAGATCCCCGCAGCCATCCCACCGTGGATGCCCGCATCGATGAGCGTCTCCACGACCCCCGCCGTGTGGACCGCCCGCATCCCCCCGCCCTCGAACAGGACTGCGACATCCGGAGCAGTGGGCGATAAATCGGTCACGACACCCAGGGTAAGTCGCATCGTCACATCAGCGATGATCGACTACCGTCTCCCGAGTGAGCGCTCTCGCCGACTTCATAGCATCCGTCAACGATGTCTACTGGTACGCGGTCATCGCGCTACTCGTCATCGCCGGCCTGTACTTCTCCTTCACCACACTGATAGTCCAGATCCGGATGTTCCCGGAGATGTTCAGGACGATCGTCGAGAAGCCCTCGGACATCGAGCCGGACAAGAAGGGCATCTCCGCCTTCCGGGCCTTCACCGTCTCCGCCGCCTCCCGCGTGGGCACCGGGAACATCGCCGGCGTCGCGATCGCGATCACGGTCGGCGGACCCGGTGCAGTGTTCTGGATGTGGGTGCTCGCGATCATCGGAGGCGCCACCGCGTTCGTCGAGTCCACACTCGCCCAGCTCTACAAGGTCCGGGGCAAGGACTCCTACATCGGCGGCCCCGCCTACTACATCCGCGACGGCCTCGGGTGGAAGCCGGTGGCGGTCGCCTTCGCGGTGATCATCACCGTGACCTACGGCTTCGTCTTCAACGCCGTCCAGGCCAACTCCATCTCGGCCTCGGTACGCAACCAGTTCGGCCTCGAGGGGCTCGGGTCCGGCCTGGTCATCGGCGTCGTGCTGGCACTGGTGGTCGGCGCGGTGATCTTCGGCGGCATCCGGCGACTGTCCGCGGTCACCGAGATCGTGGTCCCGCTCATGGCGATCGCCTACATCGTCGTCGCCCTCGTGGTGGTGGCGATCAACATCACCGAGGTCCCGGAGATGATCTCCCTGATCGTCGGCCACGCCCTGGGCTTCCGCGAGGTCGCGGGCGCCGCGATCGGCGCGGCGATCATGCAGGGCATGCGGCGTGGACTGTTCTCCAACGAGGCCGGCATGGGCTCGGTCCCCAACGCGGCGGCCACCGCCTCCGTCTCCCACCCCGTCAAGCAGGGCCTGGTGCAGGCGCTCGGCGTCTACTTCGACACCCTGGTCGTGTGTTCGGCCACCGCGTTCATCATCCTGCTCGCCAACCCGGAGTTCGGCGGCGACCGCGAGGGCATCACCCTCACCCAGGACTCACTGGCCTCCCAGGTCGGCGACTGGGGCGTGCCCTTCCTCATGGTGGTCATCTTCTTCCTCGCCTTCTCCTCGATCCTCGGTAACTCCTACTACGGCGAGGCCAACATCCGCTTCCTGCGCGAGAGCCCCGTGGCCCTGCGCGTCTTCCGCGTGCTGGTCATCCTGGCCGTGCTCGGTGGCTGCCTGGGGTCGGTCGACCTCATCTGGAACATGGCGGACCTGTTCATGGGAGTCATGGCCACCATCAACCTCATCGCGATCATCCCGCTCAGCGGTCTCGCGGTGGCCCTGCTCCAGCACTACCTGCGGCAGAAGGCCAAGGGCCACAACCCGGTGTTCCACCGTGACGACCTGCCGCAGGCCCGGAACGTCACGTCCTGGGACGGTTCCGATCCCATGACGCTGCAGCACGTCGCCGACGAGGCGCGCGACGTCGAACCGAAGGG
Organism: Dietzia sp. B19; assembly: GCF_014145155.1. Lineage (NCBI taxonomy): Bacteria > Bacillati > Actinomycetota > Actinomycetes > Mycobacteriales > Dietziaceae > Dietzia > Dietzia sp. B19. The sequence goes on from NZ_JAALED010000204.1 coordinate 5,772, forward strand.
ATGAGCCACCCGGCACCGGCCGCGCACTCCCCCGCGTACGAGCGCTTCGCCGCCCTGCCCAAGGCGCACCTGCACGTCCACCTCGAGGCCGCGATGCGGGCCGAGACCATGCGCGAGTGGTGTGCCGAGGACGGCGTGGAGGTCCCGCCGCTCGTCGAGTTCCCCGACTTCACCCGCTTCCTCGACGCCTACGGCCTGCTCATCTCGCTCCTGCGGACCCCGGAGCGGCTCGGTCGGTTGCTCGACGAGGTGGTGGCCGACGCCGCCGCCCAGGGCGTCGTGGCGCTGGAGTTCGCCTCCATCCCGGACAAGTCCGCCGCCTTCGACACGGCCGAGGACGCCCTGGCGTTCATCCTCCCCGCCGTCGCGGAGGCCGGCCGGCGCCACGGGGTGTGGACCGGCGCCATCGTGAGCATCGACCGCGGCGCCGCG
>NZ_JAALED010000205.1:0-1564 GCF_014145155.1 Dietzia sp. B19
GTTGGCGGTGCTGGCCGGCTCGGCGGTGATCGGATTCCTCCTCACCCGCGGGGCTCTCTCCCCGACCGGTGAGGAGGCGGCGGACTGCGCCCCGGTCTCCGAACCCGGCCACGTGGTGGGCGACGGCCCGGGGTCGCTGGACTCGCCGTTGGGGACCGTGTTGGCCTTCGACCACGCCTACTACGTCGAGCGCTCGGCCGAGAAGGCGTTCGAGGCGGTCTCGCCGTCGAGCCGGATGACGCCGGACCGGCTGCGCGTCGAGGGGGTGGACCGGGTGCCCGAGGGCACCACCCACTGTGTGGACGCGCGGGAGCTGTCGCCCACGCTCCTCGAGGTGAGCCTCACCGAGTCCCCGCCCGATGCGGAGCCGGTGGTGATCCGGCAGCGTGTGCGGGTGGCGGAGAACCCCGACGGCACCTGGGGAATCGTCTCGATCACGCCCGCGGGATGACCAGCCGGTACCCGTGAGCCGGGAGGCGGGCTCAGGGGCCGGGGTCGAGGTACTCCTGGGCCGGGGTGCGGCCCGAGGCGACCGCGTCGAAGAACCCCGTGGTGCTCGGGCCCCACACGAGGTACGAGCCCACGGAACCGGAGGCCATGCCGTCGTAGGGGGCGGTCACGGTGAGCGGATCGCCCCTGAGCTTCCACATCACCGACGCGAGGTTCCAGATGTGGTCCCCGGAGTCGACCGTGACGGCCTCCGAGGCCGCGTCGACCAGTGACACCGCGGTGAACGGGTTGAGCAGGTTGCCCGGGGACATGGTCTCGCTCATGAGCGCGCCGAGGAACTGCCGCTGGTTGCGGACCCGCTGGAGGTCCTGCTCGGCGAACCCGTAGCGGGTGCGGACGAAGCCGAGGGCCTGCGGCCCCGCCAGGGTCTGGCAGCCGGCGGCCAGGTCGAGGCCGGCGAGCGGGTCGTTGATCGGCTCGTCGATGCAGATGTCCACGCCACCGACCGCGTCGACGATCCCGGAGAAGCCGCCGAACCCGATCTCCGCGTAGTGGTCGATCCGCATCCCGGTCTGCTGCTCGAGCGTGCGGGTCAGCAGCGCCGGACCGCCGAAGGTGTAGGCGGCGTTGAGCTTGTTCTGTCCGTAGTCCGGGATGTCGACCAGCAGGTCCCGCGGGAGCGAGATGAGCATGGTCCGGCCGCTGTCGCGCGGCGTGTAGACCAGCATCATGGTGTCCGTGCGCTTGCCGCCGGCATCGGACTCCGACCCGGTGGACAGCTGGGCCTGCTGCTCCGGGGTGAGTCCCTCGCGGGAGTCGGTCCCCACCAGGAGGGTGATGCTGCCCGGGGTGTTGCCGCCCCGGCCGGGGTAGTCCGGCAGCGCGTCGATCCGCTGGAGCTTGGAGTCCGCCCACAGGACGCTCACCACGCCCAGCGTCAGGATCACCACGAGCACCAGACCCAGGATCCGCATCGGCCCGAGGCGCCGTCTACCGGGTGCCCGGCGGGAGCGGCGATCGAGTGTGGACCCGTACCCGGCCCGCGACGGCCGACCGGACCGGACACCGCGCGGGTCGACCGGTTGCCTGCGGGGGTCCCGCCCGCCGGATCGCG
>NZ_JAALED010000206.1:0-6015 GCF_014145155.1 Dietzia sp. B19
AACAGGCCCGAGCCGAACAGGACGCCTGGGACGTCCAGCAGGCCCGCAACCCCGAGCCGGACACCGCGGACGGCGACCTGCTGTCCGAGCCCACCTACTGGGCCCGCCGTGCCGCCCGCCACCGCGCAGAACGCGCCCGGGCCGACCGCTCCGGCCCCGATCGCGCGAGTCCTGATGGCACCAGGCCTCCCATCGGTCGCTGGTGGGATCGCAACAAACCGGTGGTCAGCCGTGCCGAGGAGCAGGTTCACCAGCTCCTCGACGAGATCCTCCACCCGCCACCGTTCTGAGCTCGCACAACCCGGTGGCGTGCGTCATACATTGACCGACATCGATGGATTGCCTAGGGTTGGGCGCATGAGCACCCAGGTATCGGCGACCGCCGGCCCCCCTTCCCCCGCCGATCCCGACGCCCCGGTCGCCGCGCGGATGTCCTTCCTCGACCGCTACCTGGCCGTGTGGATCCTCGCGGCCATGGCTCTCGGGCTCCTGCTCGGGCGTCTGGTGCCCGGTATCGCCGAGGCGCTGGAGGCGGTCGAGGTCGGAGGAGTCTCGGTCCCCATCGCGGTCGGTCTGCTGGTGATGATGTACCCCGTCCTGGCCAAGGTCCGCTACGACGAGACGCGTCGCGTCACCGGGGACCGCAGGCTTCTCCTGCTGTCCCTCGCACTGAACTGGCTGGTCGGTCCCGCGCTGATGTTCACGCTGGCCTGGCTGATGCTGCCGGACCTCCCCGAGTACCGTACCGGCCTGATCGTGGTCGGCCTGGCCCGCTGCATCGCGATGGTGTTCATCTGGAACGACCTCGCATGCGGCGACCGGGAGGCTGCGGCGGTGCTCGTCGCGATCAACTCGGTGTTCCAGGTGATCGCGTTCGCGGGCCTGGGATGGTTCTACCTCCAGGTCCTCCCGGGCTGGCTGGGGCTGGAGACCACCACCGCCGGGTTCTCGGTATGGGCGATCGCGCTGAGTGTCCTCGTGTTCCTCGGTATCCCGCTGCTGGCCGGGTTCCTCACCCGGCACTTCGGCGAGAAGGCCAAGGGGCGGCAGTGGTACGAGGAGTCCTTCCTGCCCAAGATCGGTCCGTGGGCGCTGTACGGCCTGCTGTTCACCATCGTCGTGCTCTTCGCGTTCCAGGGCGACACCATCATCGGACGGCCTCTCGACGTGGCGCGGATCGCGCTGCCCCTGCTGGCCTACTTCATCCTCATGTTCGGCGGGAGCCTGCTCGCCGCCCGTGCTTCAGGCCTGAACTACGCCAAGTCCACCGCGGTCGCCTTCACCGCCGCGGGCAACAACTTCGAACTCGCGATCGCCGTGAGCATCGGCACCTGGGGAGTGGCGTCCGGCCAGGCGTTGGCAGGGGTGGTCGGGCCGCTCATCGAGGTGCCCGTGCTCATCGCGCTCGTGTACGTGAGCCTGTGGGCGGGCAAGCGTCTGTTCAAGGGTGACCCGACGGTCCCGAACGCGATTCACCAGGACATGTCGGCCTCCGGCCGCTCGCCTGAGGATGGTGCTCGATGACGCACCACGCTCCGGCGCGCCCCACGGTCCTGTTCGTGTGCAAGTCCAATCGTGGCAAGTCCCAGATGGCGGAGGCGCTACTGCGTCACGCGGCGGGGGACGCGGTGGAGGTCCACTCGGCCGGTACGCGACCCGCGCTGGGGCAGTCCCCCAACGCAGAGGCCGTGGTCGCGCTCGCCGAGCTCGGCGCCGACATGTCGGGCGGCACCGCGGCGGCGGTGGATCACGACATCATGCGCCGCGCGGACCGCGTCGTCGTACTCGGGACGGCCGCACGGCTCGAGCCCGTCGACGGGATGCGCTCGGCCATCGACGTCTGGGAGACCGATGAACCGAGCGAGCGGGGAATCGAGGGTGCGGAGCGGATGGCACTGATCCGCGACGACATCGACGCCCGCGTGAGACGGCTGTGGGCCGAGCTGTCCGAACAGGGGACAGGTCACGCCGACTGACCGCCCCCCCCCGGACCTCACGGCTAACCGGTGTAGCGTTCCGGCTCCTCGCCGAAGGTGAAGCCGCGGCCCGAGATCTGCTCCGGTGTGATCTCCACGAAGTTGTACTTGAGCGTGGGGATCCACGGCTTGAGGTCGAGTTCCTCGGCGCGGTTGATCTCAGCGAAGCTGTCGAGCCGTCGGGCTTCGCCCCGGACGACCACCGACCACGCCTCCTCGTCCTGGATGTGGTCGACCTGGAAGACCACGTCGGGGTGAACGGTGAGGCCGGCGAGCTTGCTGCCCTCCGCCGTGCGGAAGAAGATCCTGCCCTCCGTCGACAGCGCGTAGTTGACGGGGAAGATGTCGGCCCGCCCGCCCGAGACGGTGATCAGACGGCCGAGCGACTCGGTCGCCAGCAACTCGAGTGAGCGGCCCTCGTCGAATTCGGTGATCGGGTTGTGGTCCATGAAAATATTCTCCCAGGCTCCGGCCCGGTAAGGAAGACCATCGCGACCACGGACGGGGCCGCACCGGGTGACGGACGTCACTGCACGGCGGTCACCTGCGGACTCGCCCGGCAATCGGGTAACGATCCGGCGAAGGTAGATGCGGCAACCGGTCCACGTCATTACGGTGGTAATTACCTATGAACCCAGGAGAACGAGAAGCACCCCGTAACCCTGATTCGTCCGACGCGGTTTTCCGCCCGCCCACCGCGGCAGACGGAAATCGCATGTGGGAGATCGCCCGCGACAGCGGAGTACTCGACCTGAACTCCTCCTATGCCTACGTGCTGTGGGGAGCGGAGTTCTCCGAGAGTTCGGTGGTCGTCGAGGTCGAGGGCCGCGTGGTCGGCTTCGTCACCGGATTCCTGCGCCCCTCGGAGCCGGACACGATCTTCGTCTGGCAGGTGGGCGTCGACGCGGACCAGCGCGGTAAGGGTCTGGCCGCACGGTTGCTCCACAACCTCATGGACCGGCTCGCCGAGCGCGGCGTGGTCCGCCTGCGCACCACCATCAGCCCGGACAACGAGGCGTCCCAGCGCACTTTCGGCGCCGTCGCGCGCGATCGGGGCATGACGTTGTCCAGCGAGGACTACCTCGGCGCCAAACTGCTCGGTGACGGGCACGAACCCGAAGATCTCTACACGATTTCCTAACAGGGCGCCCGGACGCATCCGTCCGCCGCCGCCGCCCGACACCATTGTTGATGGAGTGATCACCACCATGACCGAAGCCACGCACGACGCCAATCTGGACACCTCGATCTTCTCCGACCGCGAATCCGAGGTCCGCAGCTATTCCCGCAACTGGCCGGTGGTGTTCGACACCGCGAAGGGTGCGAAGCTCACGACCGTCGACGGGGACGACTACCTGGACTTCTTCGGTGGCGCCGGCGCACTGAACTACGGCCACAACGACGACGACATGAAGAGCGCGCTGCTCGAGTACATCCAGCGCGACGGCGTCACCCACTCGCTCGACAAGTACACCGTCGCCAAGCGCGCCTTCCTCGAGACCTTCACCTCGACGATCCTCGAGCCGCGGGGGTTGGACTACAAGGTGATGTTCCCCGGGCCGACCGGGACGAACGCCGTCGAGTCGGCGCTCAAGCTGGCCCGCAAGGTCACCGGCCGCGAGGCCATCATCAACTTCACCAACTCGTTCCACGGCATGACCCTCGGGTCGCTGTCTGTCACGGGTAACTCCATGAAGCGCGCCGGTGCCGGGATCCCGTTGGTCCACGCCACGCCGATGCCGTACGACAACTACTTCGGCGGCGTGACCGAGGACTTCCAGTGGATGGAGCGCGTACTGGTCGACTCCGGTTCGGGCATGAACCGCCCGGCGGCCGTGATCGTCGAGTGCGTCCAGGGCGAGGGCGGTATCAACGCGGCACGCGCCGAGTGGCTGAGGGCCCTCGACGAGCTGTGCAAGCGCCACGAGATCCTGCTCATCGTCGACGACGTCCAGATGGGCTGCGGCCGCACCGGCGAGTTCTTCTCGTTCGAGTTCGCCGGCATCAAGCCGGACATCGTCACCCTGTCCAAGTCGATCGGCGGCTACGGCCTGCCGCTGGCGATCACCCTGTTCAACCGCGAGCTCGACGAGTGGACCCCGGGCGAGCACAACGGCACGTTCCGCGGCAACAACATGGCGTTCGTCACCGCCGAGGTGGCGCTGCGGAAGTACTGGTCGGACGACAAGCTGCAGAACCGCACGCTCGAGAACGGCCGGATCCTCCGCGAGCGCTTCTCCCCGCTGGTCTACAAGTACGAGGGCAAGCTCGAGCTCCGCGGCCGCGGCATGGCCTTCGGTATCGCCTTCCTGGAGAAGCCGGAGCTGGCCGCAGAGGTCATGGCCCGCTGCTTCGACAACAAGATGCTGGTCGAGACCGCCGGCCCGAGCGACGAGGTCGTCAAGTTCCTCGCCCCGCTCATCCTGACCGACGAGGAGCGCGACCGCGGAATCGAGATCTGCTACGAGGCCGTCGACCACGTCCTCGCCCAGCAGTACCTCTGAGCCCGCCCGGACCACCACACCTTCCCCGAGGAGGCACCACATGATCGTTCGCACCACCGCAGAGATCACCGACACCGACCGCCACATCAAGGGCAACAACGGCAACTGGGAGTCCAAGCGCATCGTCCTGGCCGACGACCGGGTGGGGTTCTCGTTCCACGAGACCACCATCGCCGCCGGAACGACCAACGACTTCCACTACGCCAACCACATCGAGGCCGTCTGGTTGACCCGGGGCAAGGGCACGTTGCGGGACCTCACGAACGACAAGGAGTACCCGCTCGAGGCGGGTTCGATGTACCTGCTCGACGGTCACGAGAAGCACCAGGTCATCGTGGAGGAGGAGATGCAGATGCTCTGCGTCTTCAACCCCCCGGTCGTCGGCGACGAGAACCACGACGAGAACGGCATCTACCCGCTCCTGCGCCTGCAGGACGACGGATCGGTCGTGCGCGAGAAGTAGGCCCCACACGCACCACCCGCGCCCTCCCCGGCCGAACCCGCTCCACCCGGAGCGGTGTCGACCGGGGAGTCGTGCGTGGGGGGTCGCGCGTCGGGTTCGGTCCGTTCCGGTCGCACACCCGGCCGGGCGGGAGGGCACACTGGTCGGGTGTCCACGATCGTGTTCCTCCACGCCCACCCCGACGACGAGACCTCGCAGACCGCCGGGATGATGGCCCTCGCCTCGCGCGGTGGTCACCGCGTCGTCACGGTCTTCGCCACCGACGGCGACCACGGCCAGCGACCCGACCACCTCGGGCCCGACGGCGACCTGGTCGACCATCGGCGCGGTGAGGCCCGGGCCGCGGCAGCGGTACTGGGTGTCGCCCGGATCGACTGGCTGGGGTACCGGGACTCGGGGATGACCGGCTGGGCCCAGAACGACGATCCGCTGTGCCTGCACAGCGCCGACACCGACGAGGCGGCCGGGCGGCTCGCCCGGATCCTCGACAGAGAGGACGCCGACGTCCTGGTGGGGTACGACCACCACGGGAACTACGGGCACCCGGATCACCTGGCCGTCCACCGCATCGCCCGCCGCGCGGTGGAGTCGGCGGCCCGTCGCCCGCGGTTGTTGGAGGCCACGACCAATCAGGACGCCCAGCTCGAGATGCTCGACAGCCCCGAGGCGGCGGAGTTCCTGGCGGCGTTCGCGTCCGGCGGCATGGACGTGGAGGAACTGCGCCGGATGATCCTCACCGGGGACGACGGGCTGCCGGTCGGGGTCCCGCAGTCGGAGATCGCGTGGGCGATCGACCTACCCGCGGACGTCGTGCAACTCAAGCGTCGCGCGATGGAGTGTCACGCCAGTCAGACCAGCGACATCGGCATGATGCTGGCCTTCCCGCCGGACATCTACACCGTGGCCTTCGGAACCGAGTACCTCATCGAGCCCGGCGCGGACGGGCCGATGCGCCGCGAATGGCCGTTCGGCTGAGCGAGCCCGACCCCAGCCCGACCCGGCCTTCAGGGCACGTCGAGCGCGCGGACCCAGTCGCCGTGGCCGTGCGCCGTGGCCAGGGGCCGCCCGTTGA
>NZ_JAALED010000206.1:6338-9388 GCF_014145155.1 Dietzia sp. B19
GGCGGGGCACGCGCTCGGACTGCTGCCCGGGCCAGATCAGGCTGCGTAGCCAGGCCCGCGAGTCGGCGTGGGCGGGGTCGATCGGGGAGAGGTCCACCCCGCCTCGGTGGACGACGTCGGGCAGGGACTGCGGGCGGGGGACGCCGTCGCGCAGGGCGCAGTCGAGGACCGGGATGTCGGCGGCGGAGGCGGCCGTGTCCGATCCCACCGGTCGCAGCTCGTGGGTGGAGCCGCCGTCGAGCGCGTACCGGTAGGCGTACCGGTCCGGGTACAGGCACAGACCGGCGGAGGCTCCCATCTCCACGAGCGAGAGCGGGCCCGGGAGCAGCGAGAGGAACGGCAGGAGTACCGCGCACCGCTTGGCCTCGTTGGTCTGCGTGGAGTGGGTGAGGGCGATCTGTTCGATCCGCGTCCAGTGGGCGTGGACGAACTCCCGGAACGCCGGGTAGTCCTCGGTCTCGGGCGCGCCGGCGTGCCGGGCGGAGGCGAAGACGAGTGCGGGCTGTCTCTTGATCCGGGGCAGTCTCCCGATGAGTTCGCACGTCGCGGGGTCCCCGGCGATCCCCCGGGCCCATGCCAGGTAGACAGGGGTGCGGCCGCGGACCTCGAATTCGGCGAACTCGGCGTAGCGGGTGGGAACGTCGTCGACGTGCGCGGAGTCCATGCGGCCAGCGTGGCACACCGGGCGCCCCGGATCACCCGGATGTGCTGGCGCGGTGGCGGGGGACCGGGTATGTTGGTGATGCATCAACCACTGGCCGCGACGACGACCGTAGGAGACCCCATGGCAGACGACACCGAGTTCATCGCAGCCAAGAACGCCTCGGAGGACGGGGAGTTCGTCCGCGACGCCACCTACATCAACGATCGGGTCGTGGCGGATCTCCCGGCGGGATCGGACCCGGTGGGCGAGAAGATCGGCGAGATGCGGTGGCCCGTCGAGGCCGGACGGTACCGCCTGATGGCGGCCCGTGCGTGCCCCTGGGCCAGCCGCTCGATCATCGTCCGCCGTCTGATGGGTCTGGAGGGCGCCATCTCCATAGGTCTGGCGGGCCCGACCCACGACGTCAACTCCTGGGTCTTCGACCTCGACCCCGACGGCAAGGACCCGGTCACGGGCATGCACCGGCTCCAGGAGGCCTACTTCAACCGGATTCCCGACTACCCGCGGGGCATCACCGTCCCGGCCCTCGTCGACCTGCCCACCAGGTCGGTGGTGACCAACGCGTACCAGAAGCTCAACTTCGATCTGCTCACGGAATGGTCGGCCTTCCACCGTGACGGCGCCCCGGACCTGTACCCCGACGAGCACCGCGACGAGATCGACGAACTGGACTCGTGGATCTACCCGACCGTGAACAACGGCGTGTACCGCAGCGGTTTCGCGGCCGAGCAGGGCGCCTACGAACAGGCCTACGACGAGCTCTGGGCCTCGCTGGACCGGCTCGAGGAGCGGTTGACCACCCGTCGGTACCTCGCCGGTGACACGATCACCGTCGCGGACATCCGGCTGTTCACCACTCTGGTGCGTTTCGACGCGGTCTACCACGGCCACTTCAAGGCCAACCGCAACAAGATCACCGAGATGCCGGCCCTGTGGGGCTACCTGCGCGACCTGTTCCAGACGCCCGGCTTCGGTGACACCTGCGACTTCCCGCAGATCAAGGAGCACTACTACAACGTCCACCGCGACGTGAACCCCACCGGAATCGTGCCCAAGGGGCCGGACCTCGCGGGCCTCCTCTCCCCGCATCACCGCGAGGAGTTGGGTGGCCGCCCGTTCGGCGCCGGCACCGCCCCGGGTCCGATCGAGGACCCGTCCGAACGGGTCCCGGAGGGGCACGGAGCAGGCTAGTCCGGGTCCGTGGGCCTAGACTGGCTCGCTGTGAACCCGGCCCCGTCCGAACTCGGTCGCTATCGACGAAGCGCCCGTCAGTTTCTCATGTTCGGGATCGTCGGCGGGTCCGGGATGGTCGTCAACATGATCGTCACGGTTCTGATGAACAGGGCCAACGGCGGGACCCAGAACGCCCAGGACATCCTGTTCCCGTTCTCCGGCACGGAGTACAACTTCCGCTTCACCACGCTGGTGTGGATCGTGGCGTTCCTGGTGGCCAATGTCTACAACTTCATGCTCAACCGGCACTGGACCTTCGGTAAGGGACACAAGGCGCCGGTCATGCAGGAGTTCTGGCCGTTCCTGCTGGTGGGATCGGTGGCTGCGGCCGCGGGGATCTTCATCAAGCTGGCCTTCACCAACCCCACCTCCCCGCTCTACCTGCCCGAACCGTGGTGGCACGAGGACGCGGGGATCCACTCCCGGGAGTACTGGAGTCAGCTGTTGACGATCCTCATCACGATGCCGATCAACTTCGTCGTCAACAAGCTCTGGACGTTCCGCTCCGTCCGTCGCCGTCACCACGCCCGCTCCACCGCGGACGCGGTGGTCTAGGAAGTCGGTCGTGGAGTCCTCGCCACTCGTCCTGTGGTTCGACCTGATGGGCGTGTTCTTCTTCGCGTTGTCCGGGAACCTGTTGGCGGCGCGGAAGGACATCGACATCACCGGTGGTCTGGTGCTGGGGCTGCTCGCCGGCCTGGGCGGCGGCATCATCCGCGACGTCCTGCTGGGCGTCACGCCGCTCGCGCTGTCGCAGCCGGTCTACCTGGTCCCCCCGGTGGTCGCAGCGATCGTGGTGTACCTGCTCGGCTCGCTCATCCACCGGGTGCGGACGCTGATCGTGACGTTCGACGCCGCCGGTCTCGGGCTGTTCTGCACCTTCGGCACGGCCCGGGCGCTGGACCACGGGATGCCGATCGCGTCGGCGCTGCTGCTCGGCGTGGTCACCGCAGTGGGCGGCGGTCTCCTGCGCGACGTGGTGGCCAACGAGATCCCGGCGGTGTTCAGCGGCTCGAACCTGTACGTCATCCCGGCGGCGACGGGGGCCGCCCTGACGGCCGTCGCGGTGGGGACCGACACCTGGGGGCCGGTCGCCGCGACCGTCCTGTCGGCGCTGGTGTTCGCCTTCCGGATGGTGGCATGGCGCCGCGAG
>NZ_JAALED010000207.1:0-8529 GCF_014145155.1 Dietzia sp. B19
GTGGTGCGGGCGGCGACGGCGGCCATGTCCGCCTCCGACCAGTGTCCGGCGTCGACGCCGGCGCGGGCCTGCAGGGCGGCCATGTGGTGGCGGCCGGGCCACAGCGGGGCAACCGTGTACGGGTCGAGCTGCAGTGCCAGGGCGGTGTCGAGGTCGGTGCTGGCCGAGGCTTTGCCGAACCCGTAGACGAGCGCGGTGTCGGCGTGGCCGGACGCGATCTTGAGGTAGGCCTCGAAAAGTGCCCAGGCGGCGTCCATCTCCACGTGCGACTCGGAGATCGGCGGCATGGCCCCGATCGAGTCGACGGCGGAGATGAAGGAGAAGGCGCGGCCGGCCAGGTAGTCCGACGAGCCGGAGCACCAGAAGTCGATGTCGGTGCGCTTGAGCCCGGTCTGCCGGTAGCACTCGGCGAAGACCGGCGCGAGCATCTCGACACCGTTGGTGGTGCCGAAGGTGGACTCGGTGTGGCGGGCGTGGGCGAAGCCGACGACGGCCACGTCCCGGGGTGCGGTGTGGGTCACGAGGTGTCCTCTACAGGTGCTCGGCGTAGTTGGCGTGGTCGGCCGGGTCGGTGGCGGGTTCGCCGGAGGGCTCGAAGTGGGCTATCGCCTTCATTGATGCCGGACGCTCGGACTCGGGGGTCCACACGGCGCGGACCCGCATCCCGATGCGCACCTCGGCGGCCTCGCAGCCCAGGACCAGGTGCTGAATGGGCACGTGAGAACCGTCGAGGAGAATGTAGGCGGTGACGTACGGCGGCTTGATCTGCTGCCCGGCGAACGGCACGTTGACGATTCCGAAGGTGGTGACGGTTCCGACGTCCGCCACCTCCACGTACTCGCCCATAGCCACCCCGTCGGAGGGGCAGTAGTCGCGGGGCGGGACGTAGACCTCGGGGCCGTTGGAGCGGCGCCGCCCCAGTATGCGGCCCTGCACGATGGCGCGGAGGAACTCGCTCTCGGCTGGTGCGGCCGTGTGGGTGACCGACATGCCGATCGGGGTGACCACGCCGGTGACGGGCTCGTCCGCCGGGGAGTCGACGCCGACGGGCGCGGCAGCAGCGTTGTTGCCGTCGTCGTCGTTGTCATCGTGCCCGGTCTTTTCCTGTGCGGCGGGGACCACGGAAACGATGTCGTGGACGTTCCCAGCGCGTTCGTCGGCCCACCGCACGCGTACACGCATCCCGGTTGACACGGCGTCGGGGGCATCGGCGGTCAGAGGTAGGAGCATCGCGGTGTCGGCGCCGTCGAACCGGACGAGCGCCCACGCGAACGGGGAGTCAACCGGGTTCACGTCGGTGGGTGTGGAGACCCACGACCATGTGACGACGACGCCTTCGATCCCGTCGCCCGAGCCGACCTCGACCAGGTCGTCGAGGGCTTCGCGTGTGTAGGGGTCGTACTCGACCGGGGGCACGTGCACGGTCCCGTTCGAATCGCGGTTTCCCACGATCCTGCGGTCGCGGAGGCCGGTGAAGAACGCTCCCAGCACCGGCCCGGTCGACCTGGTGTAGTCGAAGGAGGGCGTGAGGGACGCGGACAGCACGGGCTGGTCCGGCGGGGCGATGTCGACAACGATTTCTCTGGACGTCACGCCCGCAAGTAGAACACGTTCCACCTATCTGTGTGTGATTTTCTGTGGTCGGTATCAGGCGAACGGCGACGTGGGTCACACTATGGACATGAAATTCGCCTTGCAGCTCGGATACTGGGGCGCGCAGCCGCCCACCAATCACGCAGACCTCGTGGTGGCCGCGGACAAGGCGGGCTTCGACACCGTCTTCACCGCCGAGGCCTGGGGGTCGGACGCCTTCACCCCGCTCGCCTGGTACGGCTCGCTCACCGAGAAAATCCGGCTGTCGACGGCGGTGGTGCAGCTCTCGGCGCGCACGCCCACGGCAACCGCGATGAGTGCCATGACGCTCGACCACCTCTCCGGCGGCCGGTTCGCGCTGGGGCTGGGCGTCTCCGGGCCGCAGGTCGTGGAGGGCTGGTACGGGCAGTCGTTCGCCAAGCCGTTGGCTCGTACCCGCGAGTACATCGACATCATCCGCAAGGTCCTGCGTCGCGAGGAGCCCGTGACCTCCGACGGCCCCGCATACGCGCTGCCGTACCAGGGTGACGACGCCTCCGGCCTGGGCAAGCCACTCAAGTCGATCGTGCACCCGCTGCGCGAGGACGTGCCCATCTGGCTGGGCGCCGAGGGGCCGAAGAACGTGGCGCTGGCCGCCGAGATCGCCGACGGCTGGCTCGGATTCCTCGCCTCCCCGCGCACCGCCGAGGAGTTCAACTCTTGGCTGGACGAGGGCTTCGCCCGGCCCGGCGCGCGCCGCTCCCGCGAGGACTTCGAGGTGGCGTTCCTGTGCCAACTCCACATCACCGACGATCGCCGCAGTGTGATCGACGGCTACAAGCCCTTCACCGCGCTGTACGCCGGCGGCATGGGGGCGGAGGAGAAGAACTTCCACGCCGAGGCGTTCCGCCGGATGGGGTTCGGCGAGGACGTGGACCGGATTACCGAACTGTTCCGCGCCGGCCGTAAGGACGAGGCTGCGGCCGCCGTGCCGGACGAGATGGTCGAGGCCACGGCGATCATCGGCGACGAGACGTCCGTCCGCGAGCAGATCGCCGAGTGGGAGGCCGCCGGTATCACGATGCTCGTAGTGACCGCGCGCACGGTCGAGCAGGTTGAACAGATCGGCCGTCTGATCGGCTGAGGTCCGCCCGCGCTCAGTCGGGCTTGTCGGCCTTCCGGAGCTGGCCGTCGGGGCCGAAGGTAGCCGTGCCGAGGTCTTTGCCATCGTTTAGCGACACCGCATACTCGGGCTCGCCGAGCGGGTCTGCAAACACGCTGATGTGGCTCAGTTTCGCGCCGGACATGTCGAGTTCTCCCGGTGCGGACTCGACCGTCTGCTCGAGCACCGCCGAGTCGATGTCCGCGATCCGGAAGGTGGTCGACTCGGTGCGGGAGTGGAAGCCCGACTGCGTCCACTCGCCACCGCGGAAGATGAAGCTCAGCCGCTTCCCGGGCTCGGCCGGGTCCTCGTACATCGCGCCGGCGCTGGTGCCGTGAATGCTGAACGTGTCCAGGTCAAGGCCTGCGAACTCGGTCTTGGCCGAGTCGATCACGCGCTCCATCCCCTCTGCGGTGAGGAGCGGACCAGGGTCGGAGGCCTGCTCCGTGGTCATGGAGTTCGAGGGGGAGTCCGAGACTGAGGCGGCGATAACCCCGCCGGCTATCGCCAGGACCGCCACCGCGATGCCGATTCCGATGGCCCAGCCGCGGTTCGCATGGCTGCGGTTGCGGCGGGCATCCCACCCGGCGCGTGCGGAGCCGGCGGACGCCTTGTCGTCGTCGTCATCCCGACCCAGTCCCAGGTCGTCGTCACCACCGCGCAGGTCGACCACGAGCGGGCGTAGCTCGTCGATGTACTTGGCCTTGGTGGCGGTCCGGATGCGCTCGAAATGCTCGAAATGGTCGAGCCGGCCTGCCGCAAAGGCCTCGTCGAGGGCTTGCTGGACGGCCGTGCGCTGGGCGTCGGAGGCGCGGTGTCGATGCTTGGCCATGTGCGAGAGCGTAGCCGCCGCGCCCGGTCAGGCCATCTGGGAGGCGTGGATGGTCGCGACGACCGTTATGAAGAAAGTCCGCCACTAAGGTAGAACAGGTTCTACCATGGGGTGTATGAGTGCACCCACGCCTTCCGTTCCCGCCGACGCCGGAATCCCGGACCCGCGTACCGGTGAGCATGTGACCAGCGTTTATCGTATCGCCGACGCTGATCCGGGCCGTGTCGCCGTGATCGAGGGCGGAGCCGCCGACCAGCCCGGCCGCCAGGTGACCTTCGGCCAGCTCGCCGAGGCGGCCCACGGCTACGCCCGCGGCCTGCAGGACCTGGGGCTGAAGACCGGTGACTGCATCGTCCTCCTGGCGCCCAACAGCATCGAGTTCCTCGAGGTCTACTACGCGGCCATCGAGATCGGCCTCTACGTGGCGCCCGCCAACTGGCATCTCACCGGCCCCGAGGTCGCCTACATCATCGAGAACTCCGGTTCGACGGTGTTCATCGCGGACCAGCGGTTCGCCGACGTCGCAGGAGTCGCCGCGGCCGAGGCCGGGCTCGACATGGCCCGCTGCTACGCGATCGGCGACGTGCCCGGATTCCGTCCGCTCGCCGAACTGACCGCCCCGGCCGCGGGTGACGGTGGGGCGGGGGAGGCCTCGTCGTCGTCGCTTCCCTCGGGCCGCACCCTCGGCGCCCCGATGCTCTACACCTCGGGCACCACCGGTCGCCCCAAGGGCGTGCGCAGGCCTCTGACCGGCGCCTCTCCCGACCAGGTGACGGTTCCCAACTATTTCTTCTTCGCCGGCTTCGGCATCCAGGGCGCGGACAACGTGCACATTTGCGGCTCACCGCTCTACCACACGGCCGTCCTCAACTTCGTCGCCATCTCGCTCAACCTGGGCCAGACGGTGGTGCTCATGGACAAGTGGGCCCCGGAGGAGATGCTGCGTCTCATCGACGCCCACGGGGTGACCCAGTCCCACATGGTCCCGACCCAGTTCTCGCGCCTGCTCGAACTGCCGGAGGAGGTGCGCGCGAAGTACGACGTGTCGAGCCTCCGGACGATCGTCCACGGCGCCGCCCCGTGTCCGCAGCACGTCAAGCAGGCGATGCTCGACTGGTGGGGACCCGTCCTCACCGAGTACTACGCCGGCACCGAGGGTGGTGGCTGCACCATCACGGGCGAGGAGTGGCTGCGCAAGCCGGGGAGCGTGGGCCGGCCGTGGAAGACCACCACCCTGAAGATCCTCGACGACGACGGCAACGAACTCCCCGCCGGCGAGACGGGCAACGTCTACCTCCAGATGCACGGGTCCAGGTTCGAATACCACCAGGATGCGGAGAAGACCGCGAAGACCTACGTCGGCGAGCTGTTCACCATGGGCGACATCGGCTACGTGGACTCCGACGGCTATCTGTTCCTGTGCGACCGCAAGAACGACATGATCATCTCCGGCGGTGTGAACATCTACCCGGCCGAGATCGAGTCGGAGATGACCCGCCACGACGCCGTCCGCGACGCGGCGGTGTTCGGCATCCCGCACCCCGACTGGGGCGAGGAGGTCAAGGCCGTGGTCGAGCTGGCCGAGGGGTTCGCCGAATCCGATGAGCTCAAGGCGCAGATCCTGGCCGACCTGTCGGAGAGGCTGGCCAAGTTCAAGATGCCGCGCTCTATCGATGTAGTGGACGAGCTGCCGCGGCAGGCCAACGGCAAGCTCATGAAGCGCACGCTCAAGGATCCGTACTGGGCCGACGCGAGGTAGGCCGGCCGTCGCCCTGCGGGTCGAGGGGGAGGGCGATCCTGAACGTCGTGCCCTCTCCTTCGACCGAGTCGAACGTGAGGCTCCCGCCGTGGCTCTCGGCGATCGCGCGGACGATGCTCACGCCCAGGCCGGTGCCGGGGATCGTGGCGCGCTGGGCGGTGCTCGCGCGGAAGAACCGCGTGCCCAGGTGCTTCAACTCGTCCGCGGGGATGCCGATGCCGGTGTCGGACACCGAGACCGTGGCGGTGGCGGGTACGCCGCCCGACGCCGCGGACGTGGTGAGGGTGACGGTCGCGCGGCCGCCCGCCGGCGTGAACTTGATCGCGTTGCCCAGGAGGTTGGTCACGGCACGCTCGAGGTGGAGGGCGTCGCCCTGCATCTGGACTTCCGCCAGGTCGGAGACCACGGTGAGCTGGGCACGGGCGGCCACCGGACGGAGTGACTCGATCACGTCCGCGACGATCCGGTCGAGCCGCATCGGTGCGAACTCGCACTCCAGCTCTCGGGCCTCGATCCGACTGAGGATGAGCAGGTCCTCGATGAGTCCACGGAGCCTGTTCGCGTTGCGCTCGACGACCGTGACCAGGCGGGCCTGCTCCGGGGCCAGCTCGCCGCCGTCGCCGTCGGCGAGCATCTCGGTGTAGCCGATGATCGATGCCAGCGGGGTGCGGAGCTCGTGGCTGACCGTCGAGAGGAAATCGTCCTTCTGACGGTCCAGTGCCTCGAGTCGTCGGACGTGTTCCTCGCGTCCGGACTCGAACTCGTCGCGGGTGTCGAGCAGGCGGTTGAACGCCTTCGCGAGCTCCCGGACCTCGGCCGGGCCGCGGTCGGTTCGCGCGCGGGCGCCGCTGCTGCGCTCCGTCTCGGCACGTGCCACTCGGTCCAGGTCCTCGATCGGGCCGACGATCAACTCCCCGGCACGTCGGGTGTTGCGGTAGATCCCGTAGGTGATCACCAGGATCACCGAGACCGCCAGGGCCGAACCCAGCAGCAGGACCAGGGTGCGCCAGAGGCGGATCCGTGAGCGTTGTTCGTCGGCGAGGGCGTGGAGCTCGTCCGAGGTGGTGATGAACTCGTCGAAGGCGGCACGCGCGTTTAGGGACTCGGGATTGACGGTCGGGCCGGCTCCGGTGCCGGGCGTGGGCCCGGCGGTCCTCACCACGGAATCCGCGTAGTCCCACCAGGCCTTGGTGGCCGCCGCCACGGTGTCGATGCTGTCGGACAACACGGGGTCGTCACCGGCCACAGTGGAGAGCTCATCGATCGCGGCCTCGGCCTCCTGCTTGCGTTCGGCCAGTCGCTCGGGGGCTCCGGGGAGTGAGTAGGCACGGTCGATCCGCAGGTCGGACTGTGCCCATCTCATAGCGATCACGAGCCTGTTGGTGGTGTCCACGACCGGGGTGTAGATGGTGCTGACACGCTGCGAGAAGCCCCACTGTGTGAGAAGCAGGATCGGTCCGAGCAGTGCCACGACGATCACCAGGATCGCGACCGTGAGACTCGTGCGGCGGATGGTCGAGGTCAGGGGTGTCGCGGGCTGGACGGCGTCCGGGGACAGGCGCGGGCGTCGGTCTCGGCGCCGGGGCCGGGGCCAGGGCGTGGTCATACGGTCTCCTCGGTCTTGAACCCGCGCCTGGTCATGGCGCCCCACTGCTGTTCGGAGCCACGGAGGGACTGCCACCAGCCCTGGAGCCGCCAGATCACGTGGAGCTGCCGGTAGACGATGTTCTCCGCCACCGAGGAGGTGATGAGGGAGAGCAGACTGCCGAGTCGGTTGTAGCGCGAGAAGTACACCTCGTCGACGGCCGCGGCGGTCAGGGCCACCACGATCGCGTAGCCGTACGCCACGGCGAGGAAGAGCCAGAACGTGGTGGGGTTGACCAGGTCCAGGACGAATCCGAGGACCATCAGCACCAGCCCGACGGCCTCGATCAGCGGGGCGAACAATTCGAAGAACCAGTAGTAGGGCACGGCCAGTACCCCGGCGCGACCGTAGCGGGGATTGCCGAACATCACGCGGTGTTTGACGAGGGTCTCCCAGAGTCCGCGGTGCCAGCGCGCCCGCTGCTTCCGCAGGACGGTCAGGGTCTCGGGGACCTCGGTCCAGCACACGGGTTCGGGGACGAAGGTGACCTGGTAGTCCTGCCGGCGTTCGCGCAGTAGTCGGTGCAGACGCATGACGAGCTCGAAGTCCTCGCCGATGGAGTCGGGGTCGAGTCCGCCGACCTCGACCAGCAGGTCGCGTCGGAAGCATCCGAAGGCTCCGGAGATGAGGATCAGTGCCTTGACCTTGGACCAACCGGAGCGGCCGAGGAAGAACGAGCGCAGGTATTCGAGCGCCTGGATCTGGGCGAGGAGGTTGCGCGGCATCCGCACGTCGACGATCCGCCCGTCGCGGATGGTGCAGCCGTTGGCGATGCGGACCACGCCACCGGTCGCGGCGGTGCGGCGCGGGTCGTCGGCGAACGGTTCGGTGACGATGAGCAGGGCGTCCGGGTCCAGGAGGGAGTCCGCGTCCATGCAGATGACGAGGTCCTCGACGGCGGTGTTGATCCCGACGTTGATCGAGTCGGAGCGGCCCGAGTTGGGCTTGTCGACCACCGTGAGTCGGGTGTAGCCGTCGCGCGGAACGTATACGCCGCGCGGGACCTGCCGGGTCTCGATCTCACTCGGCACCTCGCGGTCGGCGCGGACCAGGTCGAAGGCGCGGGTGAGGACCCCGAGGGTGTCGTCCTTCGAGCCGTCGTTGACCACGATCACCTCGTGGCGGTGGTACCGCAGGGACAGCAGGGACCGTGTCGCCTCGACGACCCCGACCTCCTCGTTGTAGGCGGGGACCACCACCGAGACACCGGGCGCCGTGTGGCTCCCGAGACGTTCGATCCGACCGGAATGACGACGACGACGGCGCGTACTCCGGAAGTCGGCGGCCGCGGCCAGCACGAGGAAGAGGTAGGACGAGTTGATCGCCAGGAAGTAGATGAGGATCGGCCAGGCCAGCAGATCGAGCAGGGTGGCCACGAGCGTGCGGACGATGTCGATCATCGCGGGGGCTCCGTCCGGTCGGGTCCTGCGTGGTCGCGCTCAGTCTGGTCGGGTTCTGCCCACCGGGTGGCGGCGAGCTCGTAGAGGTCGGGCCGGCGGTCCCGGATGCCGATCGCGGAGACGGCGCCGAGCGCGGCGCGGGCGGCGAGCGCGGACCGG
>NZ_JAALED010000208.1:0-4973 GCF_014145155.1 Dietzia sp. B19
TGCGGTTCGTCGACCAGAGGACGTTCGGCGGGTGGACCGTCGTCCCACTGGCCGAGGCCGCCGACGGCACCCGAGTGCTCCTGCCCGCGCCGGCCGCCCACGTGGCCGCCGACCCCTTCGAGCCGGGATTCGACGAGCTGGCCACGGCGCGGACGATCCGCCGCCGGGACACAGAGATCAAACGGCTCCTGCTGGATCAGACCGTGGTGTCGGGGATCGGCAACATCTACGCCGACGAGGCGCTGTGGCGTTCCGGTGTCCACGGCCGTCGGCGCGCGGGAGCGTTGACGCTGGCCACCGTCCGCGGGGTGCTCGGTCACGCCCGTGACGTGATGTCCGACGCGTTGGCCGCCGGGGGCACCTCGTTCGACGCCCTGTACGTCAACGTCAACGGGGCCTCGGGATACTTCGACAGGTCTCTCGACGTCTACGGGCGAGCGGGGCGGCCCTGTGCGAGATGCGGGACGCCGGTGGTCCGCGAGGACTTCATGAACCGCGGTTCCCACTTCTGCCCCGCCTGCCAGACGGCGCCCCGCCGTGGTGGGGCGCGCCGGACCCGCTCCGTACGATGACCGTCATGACGACGAGCGGTAAGGACAACACCTCCCAGAACCCACCGGCCGCCACCGAACTCCGGGTGGAGCGGGCCGGGACCCGGCGGTACGTCGGGCTCTCGACGCGGGGCGCGCGAGTGGAGATCGGCTCGGCGGACGTCGAGGGCGTGTTCACCCCGGGTGAACTGCTCAAGATCGCCCTGGCGTCGTGCACCGCGATGGCCTCGGACTTCACCGTCTCCCGCCGGCTCGGCGAGGACTACGAGGCCACCGTGCGCGTGGCCGGGGACGCGGATCGCGAGGCCGAGCGGTACCCGCGGTTGGAGGAGACCTACGAGCTCGACCTGTCCGGGCTCGATCCGGCCATGCGGGACAGGCTGCTCGACATGATCAGGCGATCCGTCGACAAGGCGTGCACCGTGGGCCGGACGCTGCAGTCGGGCACCGAGGTCGAGCTCGGGTTCGATCTCCGATGACAGGCCGGCGCGCCGCTGACGGGGGCCCGGGCGGTCCCGATCCCGCCCCGGTCCGGATGGTCGCCTGGGTGCACGGACACGTCCAGGGCGTGGGTTTCCGGTGGTGGACCCGCTCCAGGGCGCTCGAGCTCGGGCTCGTGGGATACGCCGCGAACAAGGCCGACGGCCGGGTCCATGTGGTGGCCGAGGGGCCCCGCCGGGCGTGCCTTCAGCTCGTCGACCTGCTGCGGGGCGGGGACGGGCCGGGCACGGTGGAGCTCGTGGTGGACTCCTGGGAACCGGCCCGGGGGGACCTGACCGGATTCCGCGAGCGCTGAACGCACCCTCGGCCCCGGGCCCGGAACGGTGTAGGGGCATTCTGGAGACGGACCGATCGCGACGTTCGAGACAGACCGGAGGACCGGACCATGACCTCATTCAGGACCTCCGGCACAGGAGAAGGTGACGTGACTACCGACACCTGGCACGCACTGGAGGTGCCGGAGGTACTCGACCGGGTGGGCACCGGCACCACGGGACTGACCTCCGAGGAGGCGACGCGCCGTCTGGAGCGCCACGGTCCCAACCGGTTGGAGGCGACCGACGCGACCGCCGCCTGGCGGGTGCTGCTCCGGCAGTTCCGGAGCCCCCTTGTCCTGTTCCTGATGGTCTGCGCCGCCATCACCCTGGTGCAGGGTCACCTGGTGGACACCGCCGCGATCACGGCGGCGGTCGTGCTCAACGCGGCGATCGGGTTCTGGCAGGAGCGCAAGGCGGAGACGGAGGTCCGGGCCCTGCAATCCCTGGCCTCACCCACCGCCCGCGTGCGGCGGGACGGTCACGTGCAGACCATCGACTCGGCCGATCTGGTGCCCGGAGATCTCGTGCACCTCGACAGCGGCGACCGCGTCCCGGCCGACCTGCGGCTGATCGAGGCGGTGTCCCTGAGGGTCGACGAGTCGATGCTCACTGGCGAGTCCCTGGCCACGGACAAGGACACGGACCCGGTCGCCCCCGATGCGCCGACCGGAGATCGGACCGGCATGGCGTTCAGCGGCTCGCTGGTCTCGTCGGGCCGTGCGACGGGTGTCGTGGTCGGCACCGGCGCGGGTACCGAGCTCGGGGCCATCAACGAGCTGGTCCAGGACACCGCGGCGGCGGCACCGCTCACCGCCCTGATCCACTCCATGGAGCGGTGGATCGGCCTGATCGTGGGGATCTCCGCTCTGGCCGTCTTCGCCGCCGGGCTCGCGCTCGGACACGACGTCTCGCTGATGTTCCGGACCGCGGTGGCTCTCGTGGTCTCCGCGATCCCCGAGGCGCTACCCGTGGTGCTCACCGTGGCGATGAGCGTGGGCGTGGCCCGGATGGCGCGGCGCAATGCGATCGTGCGGCATCTGCCGTCGGTGGAGACCCTCGGGTCCACGACGGTGATCGGGTCGGACAAGACCGGGACCCTGACACAGAACCTGCTCACCGTGGAACGGCTGTGGACCACGGAGGGGGAGATCGCTGTCGACGCCGCGACCGGGGTCGGCACCGACACCGGTCGGATCAGCGCCGTCGCGGAGACCGCCCTGCGCGCGGGCGCGCTGACCAACGAGGCCGTCCCGACACGGGACGACCCCCTTCGCTTCACCGGCGACGCGGTGGATGCGGCGATGGCCGCGGTGGCGGTGGGACTGGGCGTCGTCACGCCGACCGAACGGGCCGCCGCCCCAGTGGCGCACATGCCGTACGAGCCCGAGCTCGGGTTCTCGCAGACGATCCGGAGCGAGGGCGGTCGGCCGGTGCTGTACGTCAAGGGTGCGCCCGACGCGGTCTCCGCGATGTGCTCGAGCATGCTCACCGCAGGGGGCACCACGACCCTCGATCGGGCAGCCGTCCTGGCAGCCAACGACGCCCTGGGCTCGGAGGGGCTGCGGGTGATCGCCACGGCCCGCCGGGAGCTCGAGGACGGGGATCCGCGGCTGGCCGGCGACACCCTGGAGGGCGCACCGGAGGACCTGACCTTCCTCGGCCTGGAGGGGATGACCGATCCTCCACGTCCGGGCGTCCAGGAGGCGATCGCCGGCTGCCGGTCGGCGGGGATCCGGGTGATGATGATCACCGGTGACCACCCGGTCACGGCCACCGCGATCGCCGGGAGGCTCGGGCTGGACACCGGCACGCCCCCGCTGACCGGGGCCGAGATCGCGGCCCTGGACGACACGATGCTCCGGGCCCGGCTGGCGGATGCGACGGTCGCGGCCCGGGTGTCGCCACAGGACAAGATGCGGATCGTCGAGCAGCTCATGGCGATGGGCAACGTGGTCGCGGTGACCGGGGACGGTGTCAACGACGCGCCCGCACTACGCGTCGCCTCCATCGGGGTCGCGATGGGCGACTCGGGCACGGACGTCGCCCGCGAGGCCTCCGACGTCGTCCTCACGGACGACGACTTCAGCACGATCGTGCACGCCGTGGAGGAGGGGCGGGTCACCTTCGCGACCATCCGCAAGGCGACCTTCTTCCTCCTGTCCTCGGCGATCGCGGCGTTGATGGCGGTCGCGATCAACGTCTTCACCAATTCCCCGCTGGTCCTGCTGCCCGTCCAGATGTTGTGGGCCAACCTGGTGACCTCGGGGATCCAGGTGATCGCCCTGGCATTCGAACCCGGCGAGGGCGACGAGCTGGAGGTCCCCCCGCGCGACCTTCGTGAGGGTGTCCTCGATGCCACCATGTGGTGGCGTACCGCGCTGAGCGGGGTGTGGATGGCGGTGGTGACGCTCGTCGTCTACGAGCGCGCGATCTGGGAGGGAGTGGACACCGATCACGCCCGCACCCTGGCACTGACAGTGCTGGTCGCAGCCAGTTTCTTCCACGTGATGAACGCCCGTGCCCTCCGTCGGTCGGTGTTCACCCTCAGCCCGCTGGCGAACCCGCTGTTGATGGCCGCGACGGCGGTCGCCGCCTGCCTCCAGGTGCTGGTCGTGAGCTGGCCGGTCCTGGCCGGCCCGATGGGTCTGAGCCCCCTGAGTCCAGGTGAGTGGGCGATGTGCGTGATCGTCGGGGCCACGGTCATCGTGGTGTCGGAACTCCACAAGTTGGCGGTGAAGCCGGCTGCCCGGCGGCGCGCGGCGGCGATTGTCGCCGTCGGGGTCACGCCTCCGGGGCGGTAGCCGGCCGTGCCATAGGATCGACAGTCGTGTACCTCAAGTCGCTGACGCTCAAGGGCTTCAAGTCCTTCGCGGCACCGACGACGCTGAGGTTCGAGCCCGGCATCTGCTGCGTGGTCGGTCCCAACGGTTCCGGTAAGTCCAACGTCGTCGACGCGCTGACCTGGGTGATGGGGGAGCACAGCGCCAAGTCGCTGCGCGGCGGCAAGATGCAGGACGTGATCTTCGCGGGGACCGCAGGCAAGGCACCGCTCGGCCGCGCGGAGGTGACGCTCACCCTCGACAATTCTGACGGCACGCTGCCCATCGACTACGCCGAGGTCTCGCTGACCCGGCGGATGTTCCGCGACGGTGCGGCCGAGTACGAGATCAACGGGGACCGCGCCCGCCTGATGGACGTCCAGGAGCTGCTCTCGGACTCGGGCATCGGGCGCGAGATGCACGTGATCGTGGGCCAGGGCAAACTTGCCGAGATCCTCGAGTCCAAACCCGAGGAGCGTCGCGCCTTCATCGAGGAGGCCGCCGGCATCCTCAAGCACCGTCGTCGCAAGGAGAAGGCGCAGCGCAAGCTCGCCGGGATGCAGGGCAACCTCGACCGGCTGAGTGACCTGACCGGCGAACTGCGCCGCCAGCTCAAGCCCCTCGGTCGTCAGGCCGAGGTGGCGCGCCGGGCCCAGTCCGTCCAGGCCGACCTCCGCGACGCGACCTTCCGGTTGGCCGCCGACGACCTGGTGACCCGACGCGCCGAGCTGGCGGACGCGGAGAGCGTCCGTGCCCGACTCGCCGAGCAGGTGGCCGTGGCCGTC
>NZ_JAALED010000021.1:0-11679 GCF_014145155.1 Dietzia sp. B19
CCGAGCACCGCCCACGCCTGCTCCGCCAGGGCCGGTGTCGCGGCGGCCACGACCGTGCCGCCGTCCAGCGGTTGCCGACCGTCCGGTCCGGTGATCACGCCGCCGGCCGCCTCGATGATCGGGATGAGGGCCACGATGTCGTAGGACTTCAGGTCGGACTCGACCACCAGGTCCACCCGGCCCGCGGCGAGCATGCAATAGGCGTAGCAGTCCCCGCCGAAGCGCTGCAGGCGCACCCGGGTGGCGAGGTCGTCGTAGCGTCGGCGCAGCTCACCGTCCCCGAACATCGACGGGTGGGTGGTGTACATGATCGCCTCGGACAGCTCGTCGCACCCCGACACGTGCAGATCGAATGCCTCCGGCCCGTCCGATCGGCGACGTACGGTGGCGCGTCCGTGGACCGCGGCGAAGGTCTCCCCCAACACCGGTTGGTCCATCCACCCGGCGACCGCCCGGCCGTCCTCCACCACCCCGACGAGCGTGCCCCACCCCGCCATCCCCGTGAGGAAGGCCTTGGTGCCGTCGATCGGGTCGAGATACCAGGTGCGGGGGGCGTCCGGGGGCCCGGACTCGCCGTTCTCCTCCCCCACCACCCGGTCCCCCGGCGCCATCGACGAGATCCCGGCCCGCAACAACGCCTCGATGTCGCGATCGGCCTCGGTCACCGGGTCGTACCCCCGCCCCCCGCCCTTGTCGCCGGCGACCAGCGCCTCGAGCTCGCCGTGGAAGTGGCGGCGGGCGATCCTGCCGGTGGCGGCGAGCAGCTCGTCGAGGTGCTCGATCAGGTCAGGGTCCAGGGGGCGGTCGGGCCTCGCAGTCATGGCCCCATGGTGCATCACGGCCACCGGTCGCACGCCGGATCACACCGCGACATACTCGTTCCCACCCCTCTACACGTGCCCATCCGGATAGCGTGAGCAGACCGAACCGCACGGACGGAGCCGAGATACGTTGAACGACCTCGTGGACTTCATCTCCACCCGCCGGCTCCAGCTCGCCACCGACTCCTGGCAGCACGTCAGCGCGACCGTGCAGGCGGTCCTGCTGGCCACGCTGCTGTCGGTGGCCGTCGGCGTGGCGGTGTACCGCAGCAGGGCCGGCTCCGCCGTGGCCACCGGCCTGGCCGCCACCGCGCTGACCGTGCCCTCGTTCGCGTTGCTGGGACTCCTCATCCCGATCCTGGGGCTGGGCGTGCTGCCCACCATGACCGCACTGGTGATCTACGCGGTGCTGCCGATCCTGCGCAACACCATCGTCGGACTCGACGCCGTCCCCGCGGCCACCGTGGACGCCGCGCGCGGGGTCGGGATGAGCCGGATCGGGGTCCTGGGCCGGGTGGAGATCCCGCTGGCGTGGCCGTCGATCCTCGCCGGGATCCGCGTGTCCACCCAGATGTCCATGGGCATCCTCGCGATCGCCGCCTACGCCAAGGGCCCGGGCTTGGGGAACCTGATCTTCGCCGGGCTCTCCCGGGTGGGGACGCCCACCGCGCTGCCGATGGCGCTCACGGCGACCGTCCTCATCGTCGTCCTCGCGCTCGTCCTCGACGCGCTCCTCGTCCTCCTCGGACGCCTCACCATCAGGGGGAACCAGTGACCACACCCACCGCGCACGACGCCGGCGCCGTGTCCGGGGTGCCCATCACCCTGGACGACGTCACCAAGGTCTACCCCGGCCAGGACCGACCGGCCGTCGACCACGTCTCTCTCGAGTTGCCCGCCGGACGCACCACCGTGTTCGTGGGTCCCTCCGGCTGCGGCAAGACCACGACGATGCGGATGATCAACCGGCTGATCGAACCCACCTCGGGGACCATCACGATCGACGGCCAGGACAACCGGACCCTCGACGCCGACACCCTGCGGCGCCACATCGGCTACGCCATCCAGGCGTCCGGCCTGTTCCCGCACCTGACGGTCGCCCAGAACGTCGGGACCGTGCCCCGGCTCCTCAAGTGGAGGAAGTCGCGCGTGGCGGACCGCGTGGACCAGATGCTGGAGCTGGTGGGCCTCGACCCGGCCGACTACCGCGACCGCTACCCCGCCCAGCTCTCCGGTGGCCAGCAGCAGCGGGTCGGGGTGGCGCGCGCCCTGGCCGCGGACCCGCCGGTGCTGCTCATGGACGAGCCGTTCGGCGCCGTGGACCCCATCACCCGCGCCTCCCTCCAGGACGAGCTCATCCGCCTGCAGGAGGAGCTGCACAAGACCATCGTCTTCGTCACCCACGACTTCAACGAGGCCGTCAGGCTCGGCGACCGGATCGCGGTGCTCGGGCCCGGCTCGTCGGTCCTGCAGTTCGACTCCCCCGAGGCGATTCTCGCCAACCCGGCCGACGAGACCGTGGCCGGCTTCATCGGCGACGACGCGGCGTTGAAGACACTGACCCTCCGGCGGGTGGGGGACGTGGTCCTCGGAGAGGCGACGACGGCGAGGGAGTCGGAGGACCCGGCCGACTTCGCCTCCCGCGTACGCGGGACGGACGACGAGTGGGCGGTGGTCCTGGACGACTCCGGGCGCCCCCTGCGCTGGGTGCGCGGGGACCTGGTGGCCCGGATGCCCGACCTGCGTTCGGGTGGCCAGCCGGTGGCCGGCACCGTGACGGTCGACTCCACGCTCCAGGAGGCGCTCGACGGGCTGCTCTCGACCGCCAGCGCGACCACCGTGGTGGTCGACCGTTCCGGGGCGTACCGGGGGACGATCGGCATCGACGACCTGGTGGGAGAGCTCCGGCGCATCCACCACCACCACAACGTCCCCGGTTCCCCGGACCCCGCGGAGCGCTCGTGAGCGCCGCGGCGACCGCGTCCCGCGCCGCGTCCCGCGCGGACTCGGCCCGGTTGGTGGTCCAGCCGGTCCTCATCACGCTGGCCGCGGTGGGCGTGCTGTGGTGGGCCTTCGGGTCCGAGCTCGACGAGACCCAGAGGGCCTCGCTCAACGCCTCGTCCATCACCCAGCGCACCCTCGAGCACGTCCAGATCACCTTCACCGTGGCCGCGATCGTGGTCGCGGTCGGGGTGCCGCTGGGGATCCTGCTCACCCGCCGCCGGATGGGTTTCCTCGCGCCCGTCGCCATCGGGATCGCCAACGTCGGCCAGGCGGCACCGGCGATCGGGTTGATCGTGCTGCTGTTCCTGGCCACCAACCGGACCGGCTTCTGGATCGGCGTCCTGCCCGTGGCCGTCTATTCACTGCTCCCGGTGCTGCGCAACACGATCGTGGGGATCCGGAACGTGGATCCCGCGCTCATCGACGCCGCGAGGGGACAGGGCATGACGACGAGCCGGGTCCTGCGCACGGTCGAGTTGCCGCTCGCGGTGCCGTTCATCCTGGCCGGGCTCCGCACCACGCTCGTCCTGGCGGTCGGCACCGCCACGCTGAGCTTCCTGGTGGACGCGGGCGGGCTGGGCATCTTCATCGACACCGGCTATCGACTCCAGGACACCACCACACTCGTGGTGGGTTCCGTCCTGGCGGTGTGCCTGGCCCTGCTGGTCGACTGGCTCGGCGGGGTGGGCGAGGTCCTGTTCAACCCGAGGGGGCTGCGATGACCACCGTGAAGCGACTCCTCGCCTCGTGTCTGGCCACCGTGCTCGTGGCGACCGGGTGCGGGCTGAGCGACGGCGGGTCCGTGCCCCTGCCCGTGGGCCCCGGCCCGGACGGCACCGTCCCCGCGCTCGAAGGGGTGCGCGTGACGGTCGGCGGCAAGGACTTCACCGAGGGCGTGATCAGCAGCTACCTGGTGGAGTTCCTCCTGGCCGCCGCCGGGATGGAGGTCTCCGACATGTCCTCGCTGGCCGGGTCCAACAGTTTCCGGCAGGCCCTGGTCACCGGCCAGGTGGACATCGGGATGGAGTACACGGGCACCGCGTGGATGAGCTATCTCGGCAACTCGGAACCCATCCGCGACCCCGAGGGTCAGTGGGTGGCCGTCCGGGACGCCGACCTCGAGGCCCACGACATCCGGTGGCTGCCCCCGACGACCGTCGACAACACCTACTCGTTCGCCATGAGCCGGGCCACCGCGGAGGAGACCGGGCTGCGCACGTTCTCCGATTACGCCCGGCTCGTCCAGACCGATCCGGACTCCGCCGTGACCTGCATGGAGACCGAGTTCTCCGTGCGCCGTGACGGCTGGCCCGGGCTGGCCGAGGCCTACGGTTTCGACGCGGCCACGGTCCCGGTGCCGATCATGCAGCCCGGGATCATCTACCAGGCCACCGCCACCGGCCGGGAGTGCCGGTTCGGCGAGGTCTACACCACCGACGGCCGGGTCAAGGGCCTCGACCTGGTTGTCCTGGAGGACGACCAGCGCTTCTTCCCCGTCTACAACCTCGCCACCGTGGTGCGGGGCGAGTTCCTGGACGCGCACCCCGAGATCGAGGAGGTCCTCGCGCCGCTCGTCGAGGTCCTCGACAACGAGGTGATGGTCGAGATGAACATGCGGGTCGACGTCGACGGCGACGATCCGGCGCTGGTCGCGAGGGATTTCCTGGTGGACCGGGGACTGGTCTCCGCGGAGTGACCGCGCGTCCGGTCGTGCAGAGCGCGGCGAAGAGGCGAACAATCGGGGTCAGGTACCCGAGGAGGACACTCATGACCAGGAACCCGCTGGCCGCGATCCCGAGGTCGGCATCGCGCCTTCCGCGGATGGCGCCGGACATGACGCTGCTTCCGGCCGGTCGGATCGTCACCCTCACCGACGACGTCACCACCAGGCTCTACGACACCGGCGAGGAGCACCTCACGCCGGTCGTCCTGCTGCACGGGATGGCCGCCACCGGGATGCTCAACTGGTATCAGACCTTCCAGCGTCTGCGGGGCGAGTACCGGCTCATCGCCTACGACCAGCGCCGCCACGGGATGGGCCACGGCGGCCCGTTCGACTTCGGGGCGCTGGGCGAGGACGTGCTGCGCGTCTCCGACCACCTGGAGTTGGAGAAACCGGTGATCGGCGGGTACTCGATGGGCGGCATCGTCGCCCAGCTCGCGGCCCGTCGCGACCCCTCCCGCCTCGGCGGACTGGTGTTGGCCGCCACCGGTACCGGTGCCCAGCGCAACGCGCTGGAGAAGATCACGATGGGATCGCTGACCCGGGGAGCCCCCGTGCTCAACGCCGTACCCGTCGAGGTGGCCAGGGAGATCGGCGACGAGGTGCCCAGCGCCTACACCTGGGCGATGCGGGAACTGGCCTCCGTGCCCCTCGCGACCCACAGGACGGTGATCACGGAGGTGGCCCGGTTCAACTCCACGTCGTGGCTCCACGAGCTGGAACTGCCCGTCGCGGTCGTCAAGACCATGCGCGACATCGCCTTCCCCCGGTGGATCCAGGACGAGATGGCCGATCTGTTGCCGCACAGCGCGGTGTTCCCGATCAGCGCCGGCCACGCCGCGTGCGCGACCCATCCCGGGACCTTCGCCCGTCGGATGCGCACGGCGATCGGCTGGGTGGTGTCCAACTCGCATTGAGGACGCACCGCGATCGCCGAGGCCGGCGCCGTCGGCGCGGTCGGTGCCGTCGGCGCTGTCGGTGCTGCTACAGCGCGGAGTACCGCACGGCCGTGATGACGAAGACGACGATCGCGACCCCACCGAGGACGACCCCGACCAGTCCCCGGCGCGGGTCCGGCTCCTGGTTGGTGAGCCACCCCGTGGGCCACCGCGCGAGCAACCCGAAGGCGACGGCCATCAGCGCGGCGAGGAACGCGATGATGTTGAGCAGTGGAACCCAGGACAGCGCCAGGGACCCCACCCCCAGCACCAGTGACCGGGTGCCCAGGTCCATGCCCTCGGACGATCTCTTCCTCGGGGAGGCGGCGTCGGAACGGGGGCGCAGCGGCATACGGCCAGCCTAACCGCGCCGCCCGGAAATCGGCTCAGCCCAGGAACTGCTAGGCCAGGAACTGACCGTCGACGAATCCCGCCAGCAGGACCGCGAACCCGCCCATCTCCCCCACGATGAGTGCCAGCATCCCGACCCGCAGCATGGTCGACGGGTGTTCGAATTGGTTGGTCGTGTCCCGCAGCGCGCCGTGGACGATGTAGCTGGCGATCGCCACCACGAAGAAGAACACCAGGACCCCCGCCGCCGCGAGGTTCACCCACGTGGGCCAGCTGCTCAGCTCCACGAACGCGGCGATGAGCAGGATCGCGAAGGAGTAGAGCAGGGCCGCCCGGTGCGCGATGTCGACGTAGGGGTGCGCGAGGTGGTCCGCGCTCGTGGCCATCTGCCGGTACTTCCACACCCCCAGCCCCAGGGCCAGCAGGAAGACCAGTCCGGCGGCGAGCAGCGCGAGCCGCGTGTCGAGGCCGAGATCGACCGTCACCGCCGACAGGGTGGGGGAACTGAGCGGGTCCATGGGTCCTTCCGGGGACGCTGAGCGATACGGCTGACTCGAGTACCCACCGACCCTAGGGCAGAGTCGGGCACCGCACCGGGTCACCTCGCCCGACGGTCGCCGGGCCCGGGATTGTCGTCACGTCGGGCCACCCACGAGAATGCTGCGTATGCCACGACTCCGAGAACTCGCGGGCCGGCCCGACGTCAGGACCGACCTGCTGCAGATCGTCAAGAGCATGATCGCCGCCACGGCCGCGTGGTGGCTCTCCGCGCACGTCCTGGACTCGCCGTTGCCGTTCCTGGCGCCGTGGACCGCCCTGCTCACCGTGCACGCCACCGTCCACAGGTCGCTCTCCCGGGGAGTGCAGACGACGGTGGCGTCCGCGATCGGCGTCGGCCTGTCCTTCCTCATCGGGTTCTACCTGGGCGTCAACGTGTGGACCTTCGCCCTGGCGATGTTCGTGGGTCTGGCCGGCGCCCGGATCACCTGGATCCGGGACGAGGGCGTCGCGATCGCCACCACCGCGGTGTTCGTGCTCTCCAGCGGGTTCTCCGACCAACAGCCCCTGCTCCTCGACCGCATCATCGAGGTCGCCGTCGGGGTGGGGATCGGCGTGCTGGTCAATCTCCTGATCATCCCTCCGATGCGGGATCAACAGGCGGCCAGCCACGTGGACCGCATCGACCGCCGGATCGGGGACATCCTCATCAACATGTCCGACGAGTTCTCCACCTCCTGGGAGACCGACGCCGCCGACGCGTGGAGACGCGAGATCGAGTCGCTGTCCGACGAGGTCGAGACCGCGTGGGGAACGGTGCACTTCGCCCGCGAGAGCCGCCGCTCGAATCCCCGCCTGGCCCGCCAGCGCCTCGGCCGCGGACAGCCTGCCGGCGAGGGGGTCGACTACGAGGAGGTGCTGGGTCGCGTCGACGAGGCCGTCTCGCACTTGAGGCACCTCATCCGCACTCTCCACGAGGCCACCTATGCGGAGGGGCCGTGGGACGAGCGCTTCCGCAGCGAGTGGGCCTCGATCGCTCGAGACGCCGGCCACGCGATAGCCGATCCCGATGCCGAGATGGCGTCCATCCACGACCGCCTGGTCGGGTTGACGCACGCCATGGCCGAGGACGGCCGACTGCCCCGGGACTCCTGGCCGGTCTACGGCTCGTTGCTGACCAGCATGTTCCACATCGCCGTGCTGATCGACGACGTCGCCTCGGAGCGGGAGGTCCGGTAAGGGGCCTAGCGCTCCCCCCGGCCGGCCTCCCGCTGTTCGGCGTCCAGGCGGGCGACCCTCCGGGCCCCGGCGAGTTGCCGATAGGAGGACTCGACCAACTCGGCGACCTCGTCCCAGTCCACGGAGCCCGGATCGCCCGCCCCGTGTTCCCCGGGCCGGTCCAGTGGCAGCGCCCGCCATCCCCGGACGCCGACGTAGGCGGGCACGACGATTCGCTCGTCCTGCTCGAGCGCCGGCAGGTCCTCCGGGTCCGGGAGGAACAGCAGGGCGCGGTCGAGCAGGGGATCCGAGTGATCCCCCTTGACCTTGCCGCCGTAGGCGGCGAAGACCGTGGTCGTGTACCAGTTCGGCCGCCCGTGCGAGATCTTCTCCGCGGCGTCCGGCAGCGCCAGGCAGATCCGACGCAACCGGGCGAGCAGCGGATCGGCGTCGTCGAACATGATCGGGTGGCCCATGGCTACAGCCTCACGTCGTTGTAGGCGCGCTCGTCCTCGATCGGCTCGAGGTGGGTGGTGATGTGGGAGTGCGGAAGCGCGGCGTGGATCTCCTGCTCGACCTTCTCCACCAGATCGTGGCCCCGCTCCACACTCCAGTCGCCGGGGACGAGCGCGTGGAACTCGACGAAGCGCCACCGGCCGGACTCGCGGGTCCGCAGCTCGTGGAAGTCGACCCGGCCCGGCTGCCGGTGCCTGTCCAGTACGGCCTGGATCGCCTTGTTGTCCTCCTCGGGGAGTGTCGCGTCCATCAGCCCCATCCCGGACTCGTGGACGAGCTTGTAGCCGATGAACAGGATGTTCAGCCCCACCCCGATCGCGACGATCGGATCGAGGAACTCCCAGCCGGTGACCCACACCAGGGTCACACCGATCACCACGCCGACCGAGGTCACGACGTCGGTGATCAGGTGTTTCCCGTCGGCTTTGAGGGTGGGCGACCGGTGACGGACCCCGGCCCGGATCAGCAACGTGCCCACCACTCCGTTGATCACGGCCGCCACGACGGAGATCGCGAGGCCCAGCCCGAGCGACTCGATCGGCACGGGATTGAGGAGTCGCTCGACACCCGTGTAGAGGATGAACGTCGCGGCCACGAAGATCATCGCGCCCTCGACCACGGCGGAGAAGTACTCGGCCTTGGAGTGGCCGTACTGGTGGTCGTCGTCGGCCGGGCGCTCGGCGACGGTGATGGCGATCAGCGCGACCACCGCGGCCACCAGGTTGACCACCGACTCCGCCGCGTCGGCGAGCAGGCCGACCGATCCGGTCACCCACCAGGCCACCACCTTCAACGAGATGGTGACGATCGACGTGGCCACCGACAGCCACGCGAACTTCTTGAGAGTCGACACGTCATGTGAGCGTAGTCCGCTCGTGGGACGACGTCCCCCCTGCCGACGGCCGGATATCGGTAGGGTCGTAGACATGCATGTAGGACTTGCCTGGCTCGCAGTAGCGGTGTTGCTCGCCGCCGGAGAGGCGGCGGGCGGCGAGTTGTTCCTGATCATGCTCGCCGGGGGCGCTCTCGGTGGGGCCGCCGCGGCCGCGCTCGGCGCACCGATCTGGGGGCAGGCCCTGGCGTTCGCCCTCGTCTCGATCATCCTCGTCGCGGGGGTGCGACCCCTCGTCCGCCGCCGACTCCTGTCCGCGCTCCCCGAGCACGACACCAACACGGCCGCCCTGACCGGACGCGACGGCACCGTGGTCGAGGCGATCGGACCGGCCGGCGGCCTCGTTCAGATCGCGGGGGACACCTGGACGGCGCGCCCACTCATCGAGGGCGAGACGTTCGACGCCGGGGACAAGGTCCTCGTGCACGAGATCGAAGGGGCCACCGCGATCGTCGTGCGTGGCATCTAGAGAGCCCGAGTCCGACACACAGCCGACAGCACGACACAACAGGAGGAAACCATGGGTGGCTTGATCTTCCTTGCCGTCATCGTCATATTGATCGCCTCGGTGGTGGTGAGCTCCGTGAAGCTCATCCCGCAGGCGGAGGCCGCGGTCATCGAGCGACTGGGCCGCTACCAGCGCACGGTGAGTGGTCAGCTCACCCTGATCATCCCGTTCATCGACCGGGTCCGCGCGAAGGTGGACCTGCGTGAGCGGGTGGTGACCTTCCCGCCCCAGTCCATGATCACCGAGGACAACCTCACGCTGAACATCGACACGGTCGTCTTCTTCCAGGTCACCGACCCCAAGGCCGCGGTCTACGAGATCAACAACTACATCGTCGCCGTCGAGCAGTTGGCCACCACCACGCTCCGCAACGTCGTCGGTGGGCTCACGCTCGAGCAGACGCTCACCAGCCGCGACATGATCAACAAGCAGCTCCGTGGGGTGCTGGACTCCGAGACCGGCCGCTGGGGCCTGCGCGTGGCCCGTGTCGAGCTGCGGTCCATCGACCCGCCGCTGTCGATCCAGGAGTCGATGGAGAAGCAGATGAAGGCCGATCGCGAGAAGCGCGCGACGATCCTCACCGCCGAGGGACAGCGCGAGGCCGCCATCACCACCGCCCAGGGCGCCAAGCAGGCCTCCATCCTCGACGCCGAGGGCAACAAGCAGGCCTCGATCCTCAACGCGGAGGCCGACCGGCAGTCGCGCATGCTCCGTGCCCAGGGTGAGCGGGCCGCCCGCTACCTCGTGGCGGAGGGCCAGGCGGCCGCCATCGCCCGCGTCAACGCGGCCGTCAAGGCCTCCAAGCCCACGCCGGAGATGCTGGCCTACCAGTACGTCCAGAACCTGCCGGAGATGGCCAAGGGCGACGCGGCCACGATGTGGATGATCCCCTCGCAGTTCGGGGACTCGCTGGAGAACTTCGCCAAGGCCGTGGCCAAGAAGGACGACGACGGGGTGTTCCGCTACGAGCCGCCCGCCACCGATGACGACGCGGATCTGCCGTCGGCCCCCGAGCACTGGTTCGACACCTCGACGGACCCGGAGATCGCCCGGTCCGTCGCGGCCGCCGAGGCCGCCGCGGAGGGGGCGTCGTCGTCCGCGACCGCCACGGAGAAGCCGAAGTCCAAGCCCAAGCCCGGGGTCTTCGACATGGTCCCCTCGTCCGAGGGCGGGATCGCCCCGGACGACACCCCCGCCCTCTCGGGCCCGCAGGGGGCACAGCCGGGGCAGCCCGCCGGCATCGACCCCGGCGTGGATCTCGAGCAGGGCCTGCAGCAGGGCGCATACCCGGTCGACGAGGCCGGCCGGGACCGTCCCTGACCCGATCCGGCCGGGTTGCGGGCGCCGCCACGACCACTGGAAGTAACATGCCCGTGTGGCACGTAACAGTGGACGCGGTGGCGCCCAGCCACCCGATGCAGAGGACATCCGCCTGATCGAGGCGGCGGCCTCGGTGTTCGCGGAGCGCGGCATCAAGGGCGCGAGCACCGACGACATCGCCAGGTCGGCCGGGGTGACGCGGGTGACGTTGTACCGCAGGCTCGGTCCGCGCGAGCAGATCCTCCGCGCGCTGTACGCCCATGAGGCGCAGCGCCTGATGATGTCGGTCAACGCACGGTTCACCCCGTTCGAGTCACTCGAGTGGGATCCGGTCCGGCACGTCGAGGACCTGCTCGTCGGCACCGTCTTCGACATCCGTAGAAGCGAACTGCTCCAGCGCCTCGTCGAGGTGGACAAGGTCGAGGCCATGGCGATGCTCGCCGGTCAGTCCGACTCGGTTCTGGGCGCGATCACCGGGATCGTCGCGGAGTTCATCCGGAGCACCTGGAACGCCGACGTCCACACCCGACCGATGGACGCGGACGAGTTCGACACGCTGTCCCGCGAGGTCGGCAGTGTCGTGGGCCGCTTCCTGCACTCCATCGCCGTGATGCCGGACGGCCCGCCCGTCCTGGAGACCGAGGACGAGATCCGGGCGCTGGCGCGGCGGGTGCTGGTCCCGATGATCCTGCAGCGCTGAGGCAGTGCCTCAGAGCGCCGCGGGCACCTTCTCCCCGCCCAGTTCATGGGCCAGCGCGGCCCTGAGCCCGGGGTAGCGGAACGGGTGGTCGACCGCGCGCAGGAGCGCCGGGTCGACCCTCTGGTCGGCCAGCGCCAGCTCGTCCGCCCCGCGGCTGCCCAGGACCAGGCCGGGCGCGAAACCGGGGACC